>CAVJSA010000061.1:0-2225 GCA_963651875.1 Lachnospiraceae bacterium
GAATGAAGTCTGTATGCTCCAGTATTGTGTAATCATTCGCCCGATATTGCGCTGCTTTAAGTAGTGTTTGAAGTATCTGCGAATAACGTATTCAACTGCTTCAAGTGCCTTGTCTTCTTTGGTGTCTCTGTCCATTTGAAAATGTTTTTCTTTTTGTTCTTTGTTTATGAGTTTGCGTGCTATCTGTAAACAGTTTATCCACAACTCACTTTCTGCCTTTTTGGATTGAGTGCGTAAATATTCCGCCTGGAGGTTACAGAGTTTTTCGTTATCGTTTTTAGGATTTTGATAGGTTACAAGATGTTCAAGGAAATAGGAGCGCTCGGAGGCCGTTAATTCTTTTTCCCAGGCGATAACGTCGGGGAATAGTTCGCCAGTGGCCTGTGAGGTTGTATATTGTTCTGGTTTATAAGGTATGCGCCAATCTTCCACGCTTTTAGTATAGTGTATTTTTAATATTTGCTATACATCTTAATCATCGCTTGTAAAAGCGTCATAGCCCAGTACAACAACGATCGAGCCAAAGACAATAATAAAGAGTGTTACAAATATTGCGCATAATATTTCATTTAGCATTTTCGCCTCCAAAATCAATAATTATCTGTCCGCTTCCAAACGGTTTTAATTCCACGCTTTCAGGCGTTGTTTCTTTGCTGCCAATAACAACATGGTCTTGTGCGTGTCCGTGATGTGCAAAAACCTGCAATTTATCTGTTAGCTCCTGTAGTGTCATATTTTTTTATATCTAAAAAAAAACAATTCGTTAATAAGTTTCATTTTTTTGAATTGAATAATTGTTTATTTTTTTTGTGATTGTCTTGACAGAAACAAAGAATAGAAGTATTATAAAAATGTCAGGAGGGTTTTGCGATGATGCGCAAATCGCATAAACGAAAAAAGCCACCGAAAGACGGTGGCTCTTGGCTCGTAGGTATCGGCACTTTACTTTTAGGAATTGCCGCTATCTGCGAGGTAGTTTTTAAGATTGTTATTTATCTGTCAGGTCGATAACAATCGGGCGTGGTAAGGTGATAACTTGCCACGTCTTTAAACTACCGCATTATTTTAGGGGGCGTCAATATGAATGTTATTGAAATTATAATTTTATCAGTTGCCGCTATTGGCGGGGTTTTAATTGTTATAGGTAACATAATGAGGAAGAAAAAATGACAGAACAAGCAGAAAAAAAATATAGTGGATATGGCTATCACGGTGGAGGGCGCAAAATGGCCGAAAGCGGTCGAGTTCGCTTCCAGGTGTCTTGCCAGCCGTCAGAAGAAAAAATTATTCGCAAAAAAGCAAAAGAAGCGGGCGTTTCTTTATCCCGCTTCCTGGTTGAACTTGCGTTAAATGCTTAAAACTTGTCATTGAACTATCTCTTTTACTGTATAGTGGTTTAATTCTTTCATTCTGTTATAATTTTTTACTATGTTGAAAATCAAAGAAGACAAACTAAAAGATTTACTTTTTAGACGAAAAAAACATATAAAAACAAATTACTCGCTAATAGAAGTTCTTTTGTGCTTTATAAGTTTTTTGATAAGTCTTTTTTTATCCGACATTTTTAACGCGCCATTAAAAATAAAAATCGGTGTAGGAATTGCTTTTATTGTTTATCTGATTTTATTTTCCTTTAGTCTTTATGGCTCAAATTATTCTGTTGAAGCGTTTTATAAAGATATTTGCTCTGTAGCAGAAAAGGAGCACAATTTTTCACTTCTTTTACTTCGTGATACATCAGGAACGTTCCCAGTAAGTTATGTTCTTAGATATGAGCCACGTTGGAAGTGCTGGCTATTTCCTTTTATCCGAACAAACAACGAAAATGATAAACAATCAGTAACTGATTATATTAAATCTGTTTTCAAGATTGAAAATGTTGATATAAAAAAAATCACTGAACAAGATTTTACAAAATATTCTGCATCTGCAAATCTTCAAAAGACTTATCACCATACATTTTATTTAATTGAGTTCAATGCATTGCAATCAATAGCATTCAAAAAAAAGTTTTCGGAAAGTGGCGACAAATATCAGTGGTTTACTATTTCGCAAATGAAAGAAAATAAACGCATTATTGAACGCAATTACGAAAATATAAAATACGTGGAAGAGACTTTTGGTTATTAGTTCTATTACGTAATCTCCCAGTAAAAAAGAATATACATATCCGCTATTGTTGTAATTGATTGTATATTCTCTTTTGAAATTTTGTTTTCGTTCAC
>CAVJSA010000061.1:2576-6165 GCA_963651875.1 Lachnospiraceae bacterium
TGTCGTCTGTCCGACTGTCAAGCGTCTTTTTCCGCTTTGCCAAACACTCAAACTGCGTGTCTATTCCACGCTGTCAATATTTCCAGTCCATACGGACAAGGATTTACGAAATAAGTAATTCTTTTGCGAATGGCAATGTTTCAAGCCATTTACAGAATGAGTGCCATTCGCTTAATTTGTGATTCTTGCGCCACCTGTAAATATTGCGCAATGTCTGATAATTGCAGTCAAACATTCTTGTCTGTAACCAACTCTCTGGAAGTAATCGAATAAGTTCTTCCCAGTAGGTTTTGTTTTTTGTTTCGTTGTACTTTTGTCTTAAACCTTCAAGGGATTTAATAAAGTCTTGCCAAACGTCCAAAAAAGCAAAGTCTAATTCTGTGTATTCATCATCTGAATAACTGTCTGCTAGTTCAAAACAATCAAGCGTTATCGGATATGTCGTCAATTTGTGCATTGTGCTTGTTGAATTAGAAACAGTTGCAACCTTGTAAGTGTCCGCTTCTTTCCACCAATACAAAGGGGCAGTGATTGCCACCTGCACGTGTATCATTCTCAGAAACTTAGAGTTAGGTTGCCCACCTGTGTTATCCGCTTTGATAAGCCTTTGCATTAAATCGATGTCGCTACCTGTGTTTTTGATGTCCATAAAGTCGCTTTTTGCTCTTGCATCTGCAAAATCTTTACTCATTGGCAATCTCATTCCGATTGTTGCATTTTCAAAACCGTATACTTTTGTATTTTCAAACTTCATTTTGTTATTCTCCTTTGGCCTGTGCCCGTCTTAGTTTTTTAAGTACATAACTTGCTTTCCAGTTGCATTTATCTGAACAGTAAATTTTTTTTGAATAAGATGTTTCAAATTCTCCCCCGCAAACTGGACAGATTTTTTTTTCAAAAACCTTTTCCGCATCTCTTTTTCTTTTTGTTACCATTGCGTAATAAACTGACTTGCCTTCCTTTGCCGCCTGTGCCCTGCAATCATCGCAATATATTTTTCTGTTTACCGTTGTAGAAAAAGGTTTTCCGCATCTGTAACAAGTTCTGTTGTGAACTATAGCGCCATAGCCCCGATTGTTTTTCCTTTCCTTTGGCGCTTCTTTTTTTGGCTCTTCTTTTTTCTGTGCTTCTACCTTTTTTCTTTGTCTGCCTTTTTTTGGCGGTTGTTTCCCCAGTTCTGGGTAAATCCACCACGGTTTTTCTATTTCGTCTTTTTTCATTTGTTCAAAAAGAAGACAGCCGTGTTTTATTCCTGATATTGTTCTTTTGCCTTGCGACAAAATTGAATAACTTTGTGCAAACTGCTCTTTGTCCTGACTGGCAATTAAAACCGCCATATGGTAGCAACGGGCATAAACGCCTAGCGTAACTCCGTGATTCTGTCTTATCATCTCAGGTGAATAATCTCCCATTACTCTGCCCCCTCAATAATTTCAATCTCGCATTTTGCTACATCTGATTTTTTATTCAAAACCTTAAAGCCCTTAATTATCTGCCAGCGGTCATCCGTTAAAATTTTTGCATCCTGGAGAGTGTCAAAGATTGAACTTGTGCCGTTGTCACTATCCCGCCTCCTGTTATCTGCGTGATAAAAGACGAGTGTTATATAAACGCCTGTATCAATCGGAAAAGACCTGTCCATTTTTGTAATCTGCCTTTCTAACTGAAATACTGCATCTTTGTGCCATTCTTTATATCGCTTTGACGGTATGCTTTTGCCGTTGCGTAAAGATATGCGACTATTTTTTTTAGACGGTGTTTCGCCCCTGAGCGTTAAATAAATCGGTAACATTTACCCCTCCTAAAATAAATCAAAAGGAACTTCGCCTTTATCTGCATAGTTATTTTTTGCCCAATCGCTAGGTGCAAAAGAGTTTTCTTTTTTCTTCTGGGCTTTAGGAATGTATGGCGCTTTTTGTTCTTGAGTGCCCTGCTCTTCCTGTGCGTTTTCGTATCGCTGTAAGTCTTTGCGGAATATGATTTTTTGCGCTGAACAGTAGCCATTGCGGTTTTTAGCGATAATCAATTGTCTATCTGCCGTTAAATCTTCTTTTGCGGTAAAGCGTTCACCGTGTAAGAACATAACAACGTCCGCATCTTGCTCGATTGAACCCGATCCGCGTAAGTCTGCTAAAGACGGCGCTTTATTGTCTTTTTCTGCATTGCGACTTACCTGACAAAGGGCAACGATAGGAATATGGAACTCCCGCGCATAACTTTTTAATTGACGTGAAACAATGCTCTGTTTTTCAAATACTGGCATTGCGTTATCTCCAGCATCTACAAGTCCGATGTAGTCCAGAAACACAATCTTTACACCTTTAGATAAAACTAGAGTGCGGATAACGTTTTTGAGTTCTGCAATGTTAAGGCGAGATCGGTCTATTAAATAAAACTTCTTGTCTTTTAATTCCTGTGCTCCGTTTCCAAAAAGGCTATCTTTTTGCGATTGAGACAAGAAAGCCGTCTTAATTCTTCCAGTAGGGATTTCTTTGACTAAAGAAGCGGTTTTTATTGCAATTTGTTTATCAGGTGTTTCAAGTGAAATAAAAGCAACTGAAGTATCTTTTGCGATATTCATACAACAAGACAAAGCAAAAGAAGTTTTGCCGATAGAAGGGCGAGCGCCGATTATTGTAAGTTCACCGTCCTGGAAGCCGTCTGTTGCGTCGTCTATGCAGTTAAAGCCAGAGAGTATTCCTGTTGCTTTAATTCCTTTTTCTCGCTTCTGCTCTGTTTCTTTTACGTGATTAAAAAGCAGACTCCACAATTCCGACATATTAAGAATTGAAGTCTTTTTTGTAATGTCGATTAAGTCGCAAAGTTGCTCTGATAGCCCCGTAATAAGTTCAACTGGAGTTTTAGAAACATCGTCAAAGGCCTGTACAGAGTTCTGTAAAATCTGTTTAGCCCTGCGTCTCTGGTAAGCGGTAATAAAGTTATTTACATAGTATTCGATGTTTGCACTGCTAGAACTGTCTGTAAGGCCGGCAATATAGTCCGCGCCGATTGAAGACAAGAGTTTTGCAGTAATTAAATAATTAGTTACTGAAACAACGTTAGGCTCTAAGCCCTTAAAAAACATTTCTGTTAAACAAGTGTAAAGAGTTTTTGTCTTGTAATCGGTGAACATCTCAGGTCTTAAGCCATTGGCAATAAATACATCGCCAATGACTTTTGAGTTTTCTATCCCTGTGCCGATAATGATCTGTTCTGTAGAGAGTTGAGCGTCTGACAAATACATAATTACTTGCTCCATAATGCGGCGTATTCGTCAGCGTCGGCTTCTTCTTTTGTTTTATCCCATTCGTCTAAATTGTCTTCCCACCCTAGAAGTGCCTTTCTCCAGGATTTTACATTTTTCCAGTTTCTTTTTTGGTAGTAGTTAAAAAATAATTTTGCGTCTACTCGTAAGTGTTGCTGAGCGATAAAGTCTTTTATATCGGAGTAAAGAGGAATAGATGATTGAGATATATTTATATTATCTAGATCATCTATCTCTTCTTTATCCTTTTCATTTACTTTTAAATTTACTTCTTCATTAACGTTTAAATTTACTTTTTCTTTTACATTATCATTATCATTGGTT
>CAVJSA010000061.1:7106-12213 GCA_963651875.1 Lachnospiraceae bacterium
CCCTGCTTTAAGTAATCTCTTTCTTCTTCTTCGTAATAAGAAAATCCTGTTCCAAAACTCATTTGTGAGCCTCCTAAAATATATTTTTTTATGTCTTCCCAACCGTAACGGTTGCCCCTTTTTCTCATAATCCGTAATAACTGCGGATTGCGACATCTACGGCTTTTAAGTCGTTTGGAATGCGTGCGTTGAACATTCCTTCTGGGCTTTTAGCCGTTGTGTAGCCGTCTGACTGCGTTATAAAACAGTGCTGACCGTCAAACATCTGTGCCAGTAACACGACATCAAAACAACCTTCTACCGTTAATTGGTTGTCCAGTAACTTGCCGATCGTCTTTGCTTTTGTTTTGCCGTCTACTTCTTCCGAGTGGTGCAAAAAGTAAACGATTACGTCATCACTCAGATTGTGATTTATAAAGTGAATAAGGTTTCTAAAGTGGAGCGCTATATCTGTCCACTTTGAAAATCCGTTTTCTTTTGCCCTGTCAAAGCTTTCGTTAACAAGCAAATATTGACTGTCGTCGATTACATAACTTTTCTTTGATAAAGTTCCGCTTAAAACCTTTTCAATTTCTGTGTAAGTAGCGTGCGCCATTACTGGCAATTTCTTTTGAAACGGTAAGCGGCTTTTTTCTACCGAAAAAATAGAAACGTCTGACGCTTCAAAGTTTTTAAGGCTGTAAGTCTTTCCAGAACCTGACGGCCCCATTACTAAAACTGGTATTCCCATTTTTTTTCTCCTTAGTGGTGGCTAAAGTACTCTGCCTTTTCTTTTGGTGTTAAGTAATTGAAATATTCACTGTCTGGCGTAACATAAATCAGTCTGTCCCTTGCGTCTGAACCGTCTGAAGTGCGGTCAACGTCGTAAGCACGTTCTTTTTTTAGCCAGTCAACGTATTTTGTAAACGCTTTAACTGCATCTTTGGCCGTAAAGGCTTCTACATTTGTATGCTCGTCCCAAAAGTAGCCGTGCGGGGGATAAAGTAAAACATTGCCTTCAAGCCACGCCCGCTCGCCCTTGTACTCGATGTATACGCCTCTTTTGTCTGCTCCGCCTTTTACATCGTTGTAACCACTGTTCTTTTGCCATTCGCTGAACTTTGCCTTGAACTCGTCGCGAGTTAAAGCACCCTCGCGATAAAGTTCAAATAATTCCTTTGGTAAATCCATTTTCAAAACCTCCTAAAAAAGTTTTATTGCTCTTTTATCCAGGCTTCTAATTCTTCCTGGATAAACCGATAGATTTTCTTCTTCCCTTTTGAGGGAAGCGAATGTGCGGGGATTTTGCCCCTTCGTACCATTTGGTACAGAAAGAGAGGCTTAATCCCTAAAAGTTCCGCCGCTTGGCGACTGTTTAGGATTTGCATTTTTGTGTCTCCTGGTTACGCATTTGCGTAACTTATATTTTTATAATATTTTGCATTTGCGTAATAGTCAAGCAATTTTTAATTATTTTTTGCGTATTTGCGTAATTTTTAATAATTTTCTTTAATTTTTTGGTATTTTTTAGACAATTAGCCGAAATATAATTAGCAAACGCACGAGAGGCTTTTTATGACAAAATTTGCTGAAACGCTATTATGTGAATTAGAAAGAAAGGGAATAACTCAAAAACAACTTGCTGATTTTTTAGAAACAAAATCATCAACAATTCATTCTTGGATAGTGCGCGACACTATCCCCGCCGCTGATGTTGCCTTAAAGGTAGCAAAGTTCCTAAACGTTTCTGTAGAGTATTTAATAGACGGTGCAATAGACGAAAGCCCAGGCGACTTTTATATAAAAAAAATCATAGAAAGCCTAAAAAACTTTTCGCCCGCCGATAAAGAAAAGATAGCGCATATAGCGGATTTATTTTATAAACTGGAGGAAGCCGACAAAGAACTTTATTGCCAATTAGTAGACTTTTTTATAAGTCGAAAAAGCCCCGTAAACACACCAATCTACATTCAGTAATATAAACACACCAATTTTCTAAAAAGACGCGTAAAAACCCCCTTCTCGTGCGTCTAAAGTGATTTTTCCAAATAATAAAAAATATTTTTCTGAGCAATTTTTAATCTATCCTGTTCTGCCTGTATCTGGTGGTCTGCATAATGCAAAAGCATAGAATGAGTTTTGTGTCCTGTCTGTCTTTGTAATGTCGTATCGTTAACATTTCCGTACATATTTGTTGTAAAAAAGTGCCTTAAAGAGTGGAAACAGTATTTTTTTGCTTCATCTTCGCTAAAGCCAGCCTTAACAAGTGCACGCTTAAAAAACTTATCAAATATTTTATGATCCAGTGGCCTGTCTTTAGTAAGTCCCCAGAAAACAAAAGCATCTAAATTGCCTGTATATGGGTTTTCTTCTGCAAGGCGCATTAAATCATTTATAAGCCAGTCAAACGGAACTACTATTTCTCTCTCTTCGCCATTCTTTGGACTTTTTAGGCCGTCTGTTTCGCTCCAGGAGTGTTTTAAGTAAATACGCCCATTGCCTAGATTCTGTTTTTGTAAGCCTAAGATTTCGCCTAAGCGCAAGCCAGTGCAGGCGGATAAGGCGGCCGCAAGTTTCGCTTTAGGGTTTTCCCAATCAACGGCAAAAACTGCCTGTAACTGTTCTGCGGTTAAGATTTCGCGTTTTTTGTATTTTTCGCTAAAGAAAATCCAGCCCGATGTTAAATCATCGGTTATAACTTCGTGCGAAAAGGCAAACTTTAAAGGAACGAGCAAAGAACGCATAATCATATTCTTTGAGTGGCCAGAAAGGGAACTTTCGCCCATTTCGTCAAACTGCTTTTCTATGTCTGCCCTTGTTATTTCGCCTAAAAGTTTTGTCTGTAAAAAGTCTTTAAAGTGGCGCTCTATGTTTTTCTTTTGAGTTTCGCAATGCTTTTTTGTTATCTGCTGGCCCATTCTTAACTTCTGGCGAACGTATGGGGACCTTTCATAGTCCCAGAAGTCAGAACAATAAATAAAAGCGTCGATATTTCCCTTGTCGCTTTTCTTTACGACTGCTTTTATAATTCCCCTTTTCTTTGCTTCGTCGATTATTAAGTTTATTAAGTTGTCTGTGAGTTCTGCGCTATGGACTAAATTAACAAGTTTTTGATTTTCGATTTTTTCCTTGTCTTCTGTTTTGCCGAAAAGCATCTGATAGGCGACTTTCTCGGCTTCTTTTTTGTTTGATTGTTTGGTTGATTTTGCAGACAGATATTGCCCAGTTAATTCATTCTTAAAACGAACGTAATAAATGCCATTTCGTAAAAGCAAAGAAAACGGTAAAGACGCCATTTTTTACCCCTATGTCACACTTTTATGTCACAGTACCCATTTTTGACCCTAAAAAGGGGCAAAAAAGCCGAATTTCCGTAAAAACTTTAAAACAAAAAAAGCGTGCAACTCGTTATAAATAAAAGAATTACACGCTTTTTGAGACTGGCGTGATTCGAACACGCGACCCTCTGCTTAGAAGGCAGATGCTCTAATCCAACTGAGCTACAATCTCATATTTGACCATACTATCAAAAGCTCTGATTAAATGCAAGATATGCAACAGCAAATTTTCAAAAATAATTTTTAAGGAGACTCAGTCACGGCGCAGTCTCTTATGTCTCTGTCAGCTTCTATTATGAGGCTTACTCGCTGAACAAATTTCCTGCCGTCATTTCAAGATAGTTTTTTCCGGCATAAGCTGGAAACTCTTTTTCCACGGCACAAATAAAGTCAGCGCGGTTTTTGCATTGGCAAGCAAACTCGCGGAGTTTTTTTACATAGGCCAGTTTTTCTGTAACTGCGTCCTGCTCTTCAACATTTGCGTGCCCTGAAAGAATGTATTTATAGCCAGCCTTCTGGTACGACTCAAGTATTTTTATCATTGCAGCTGCGTGTGCGTCAGAAACGACTATCGAATGCACATATTTTCCGAGCATGTGAGTATAAATTGCATTTGCAGCAGGAATCTCAACATCGAACGAAGAGCCACGGTCGTAAATTACAAAATCAATTCCGGCGATTGTGTTTTTTCCTTCGTGCAGAATATTTTTGATTGAAGCCATAAAGTTTCCGCGGAAAGCAGGTCCGAACGCCTTTAAAAGTCCCTGTGTAATAGCAAACGCAGTTCCGCCACTTACAGAGTTTTTAGCGTTTTCTGTTCCCCATACATTCATTTCTTTTATGTAGTCCGCGCCTGCCGGATGGTCACTGATAATTATGTCGTTCATCGTTTTGTTAATGGAAGAAACATATTCTTTCCAGGCGTCAAGATTTTCCGTAAACGCAGGAAGTTCAATTCCAACAAGAGCATTTTCACCTTCAACAATAAAAGCAGCATCGCAAAGAGCGTCTTTTGTGTCATAAGCGTGAATCTTGATTTTTCCAAAGTCATAAACCGTTACAGTTCCGTTAGAAAGATTTTTAGTTGTGTTCATAATTAACCTCATGTTAGTTTTTCCGCGTGCACGTTGTAACTTTTCTAGTTACAACAAAAATATAATTACAATCCGTTGTAATGTCAATAGTTACAACAAAAAAAACATCAGAAGACGCGCAGTTCCCCCGCTTTTCTGTAATATTTGAGGTTACATCAAAAATCTGCTAAAGTTGAATTATGAAAGTAAGCAGCAAATTTACGGTGGCTGTTCACACTTTACTGTGCATTCACCGCTTTAAAGGAGAAACTAAAGTTACTTCGGATTTTATTGCGGGAAGCACTGGCGTAAATCCGGTTATAATCCGGCGGACGCTTATTTCACTCAAGGCGGCTGGAATTGTAAATGTTGCTTCTGGTACTGGCGGGGCAGAAATAATTGCAAAGCCGTCGGCGTTCACGCTTTTTGACATTTACAAAGCTTCTGGCAGCATGGAAGAAATTATATTCGGTTTCCACGAGCAGCCAAATCCTGCATGCCCAGTTGGAAGAAACATCCACAGGATTCTTGACTCGCACCTGGCCGACGCACAAAAAGCGTTTGAAAAAAGCCTTGCAAAGGTTAAATTTTCTGACCTTGTGCAGGAACTAGAAAAGGCAGAATCTCAAAAAAAATTATAAATAAAAATAAGGCAGCCTTAATAAAAATCTGAGTTTTTCCTCTCGCTTAGTTCAACTCGCATTTTTCGTGTTTCCG
>CAVJSA010000062.1:0-12001 GCA_963651875.1 Lachnospiraceae bacterium
TCATGCTTAAATTTTAGCACATTGAAATTTGTTTGTCTTTAAAATAATGATGGGGGTTGTCCATTCTTTTTGGACAGCCCCATGACAGTAAAAGTGTGTCATTGTCTCACCTTGACCCGACAATCTGCTATACAAAGAGATGGGGCATTTAGACCAACAGTCTGATTGCTTTTTATTAAAAGCTGTGATTCAACCTACTTAATTTTTCTTAAGAAGGCGTCCTTAAATCCGTAAGAAATAAATCTTTCTTTTATCATTCCATATTCATCTGCGGTGAGCGGACCAATCAAAACACGGTATGAAGAAGATTCAAGTTCAATTACAACAAGAGGATATTTTTTTGCATACTTATCGGCAAGGCTCTGCACGTTGTCTTTTTTATTTAAAGTTGCAATCTGAAGATAATACTTTCCTTTTTCAAGCTCTTTTTCTGTTTTTATAAAGTTTTCAAAACCCGCCGTTTTTTCTTCTGTAATAGAATCAACGTCAACTACAACTTCAGCAGAGCTTTCTGCTAAAGGTTCTTCACTTTCTGCGACAGGCTGTTCTGTTGGGGCAGAAGTTTGTGCTTCTGCATTTTCAGATTTTTCTTCTTCCGGAGGATTTAATTGAGACGGAACAAGAACGATCGGAGCGTATTCTTCTTCATTATCCAAAGTGGCAGAACTTTCAGGTTCGCAAGCCTTTTGTTCTTCTAATTCAGGAAGAGGAATTTCTTCGTCTTCTACTTTTGCTTCTTCTTCGACTGGGGACTCAGGCGCAGTTTCTTCAACTTTTTCCGGAGATTCTTCTGCTGGTGCAGGATTTTCTGCTTCAACAATTTCTTCTTCTTCAGTTTTTTCTGTTTCGGCAGGAACTTCGCCAACTTCTGCGGATTCAGGTTCTGCTTCGTTCAATTTTTCTGCTTCAACTTCATTTTCGCCACTATCAGAAAGTTCCTCTGCTTCAAAAAGTTCGTCGTTATTTTCTTCAGTAGCAGGAGCTAAAGTTTCTTCACCTTCAATTTTTTCTGAATCGTTTAAATCATCTGCAACAGGAGGAGTCTCTTGAATAAGTTCGCCTTCAGCAACGTTGTCAGAAGCTTCTTCTAAGGCTTCGGCTTCAATTTTTTCTGAATTTTCTACAGGCTCAGGAATTTCTTCGCGTTCAACAACTTCAGAAAGTTCTGCAGTTTCTGCGTCTTCGCTTTCTGCCACCTCTGCTTCATCAGCAGAATCAGCACTTACAGGCTCTGCTTCTACAGCAGTTTCTTCGGCACCCTCTTCTGTTGAATTTTCTTCTACAGGAGTTTGTGTTTCTGCAATTTCAGTTTCACCGTCATTTTCAGCAACTTCACTTACTTCACTTTCAGCGCTTTCTGCCACAGATGCAGTTTCTATAATTTCGTTTTCAGCGTCTTCAGGATTTTCTGCAGCTTCTTCAGTTTCCGCAGTTTCTGCAGTTTCTTCACTTAAGTCAGCATTTTCTTCTTCACTCTGAACAGCACTAGAATAATCTTGAGAGAGCTCATCTAGTTCTTCAGTGTCGTCATAAGAGGCTTCTTTTTCTTCTGCAAGGACAGCCGTTCCAGAAACGTTTTCGTCAAGGCTTCCGGTTCTCTTTGTAATTTTTACCTGCACATTAGAATTCTTTTTTATAGCAAGCCGATCTGCAGCTTCCGGCGAAAGCATGATTGCAATTCCTTCGCTAGAATCAATTGAACCGAGGACAAGGACATCTACAGTAGTTCCATTTGCAGGATTTGTAACAGTTACGCTGTCTCCAGGCAAATAGCCGATTGTTTTTGCAAACAGACCTTTCGGCAGTTCATCTTCATCGCAGACAACAGCACGACCATCAAGAGAAGGCCGCGCACTTGCAAAAATAAATCCCACTGCAAATATTGATAAAACTAATGAAATTATTTTTTTCATAACTTGTCCCCTTTATTTTGAGTTTTTCAAAGTTGCACTTATCTTGGAAGCAACAAAACTTGCAAAATTGTAAACCCCGATTTCGTTATTATTTGTACTGTCAATTTTTCCGACACTCTCACTTCCGCCGGAAATCATTTTTCCAGTCTTTGGATTATAATTTTTCCAGCTGACATCTTTGATGGATTCAAGCAAAACAGCAGAAGCATTATTCGCATTATTTTCAACATAATTTACCTGCAGGCGGACAAGCACATCCATGCTTCCAAGCATTGTATCAACTAAAACTTTTTTTAAATCAGCCCTGGAAGCTTCTTCGTCACTTAAAATAAAAACAGGCGAATTAGAAACAACGTGTCCTGATTCAAAGAAAAAATCAGAGAGCGCCTGTTCAAAAACAGTAGAAATTGCAAAAACGTCTTCCTTTGCTCCATTATTCTGCACAATTTCAAAGTTAATTCCCTTTGCAGAAACTGATGCAAGAAAAACGAAAAAAGAAAAAACAAAAATACCAATCTTTTTCATCACTCTTAGAATATCGGAAGGTAAAAATTCAATGTTTAGATTTTATTTTTGTTAATTTTGATTTTGGCGTTCCCTGCCATCCGGCAGGTCGTGCTATTCGTGGTTCCGCTGTCCGCTTCATAAAAAAAACGGCAAGTCGTTTTTTTTACGCCTCCGGCGCCACTACTATCACTAACGCTTTTAAGGCAAAAAAAAACCACCGGAAAACCGGCGGTCTTAAAATTAAGCTTTTTAGCCTATTTTGAGTAGTATTCAACTACCATCTGTTCATTGATCTGTACAGGGATTTCTGCACGGAGTGGAAGACGTGTAAGTTTTCCAGAGAACTTTTCTTCATCGCGTTCGAGATAGTCAAATTTTGCTTTTGAATCTGAAAGCCATGATTTTTTGAACTGTTCGCTTTTCTGTGATTTTTCAACCAAAGAAATAACCTGTCCAACTTTTACAGCGTATGATGGAATGTTGATTTTTACACCATCAACTTCGATGTGGCGGTGAGAAACCATCTGACGAGCCATGCGAATTGAGCTTGCAAATCCGAGACGATAAACAAGGTTATCGAGACGTGTTTCGAGGCTAATAAGCAATGCAACACCAGTCATTTCTTCTGATTTTGTTGCCAATTCAAAGTAACGGCGAAGCTGGCGTTCAAGAATTCCGTAATAAGCCTTTACCTTCTGTTTTTCGATCAAATGAAGACCGTAGTCAGAAGTTTTCTTTGTTTTCTTAAAAGCCGGTGCCCCTGCTCTTTCCATAGCCTTTGGGTGTCCACATACGTTTACACCAAGTCTTCTACATTCCTTAAAACGAGGACCTTTTTTTGTAGCCATTTTAAATGCTCCTAAAAATTTTCATCAAGTTTTTGGTATCCACAAGCCGCGCAGATAGAGTTACTTGATTTTCAAAGTTATGTATCGTCTGGAGGGAAGCCAAACGATTTGAAGACTTTAACATTTTTTGCTAAACTTTGCAATATAACGACTAGGACTCATAAATGAATTTTATAAAAAAAAGAATTTTCCTTTTTTGCGCCTTTATCTTAAGCGTTTCTTTTTGTTTTGGGGAGGCTCTTCCTTCTACAACCAGCGAACCAACACCTGAAAATTTAGAAACTAAAACAGGCTTTGTCGGGCAAGGACAGTTTTCCCTCGACTGGTCTTTTATGATGAAAGCTCTTTTAAGTTATTACGAAAACGATTTTTCAGGCCCTGCAAAACATTCAGCATTTGTTATTATTCCAGGTCTTGGTTTTTCTTATGAAAAGCAGTTTTTTTTAAAATTTTCGTTAAAAGGAAGTTTTGATTTTGCTTCTTACATAGAAAAAGACAGCAACAGGGAAAAACTGTGGCTAGAGGCAATCGGGCTTTCTCTCTGCACGTACTGCTACCCTTTTGCAAACCAACGCCTCGAAAAGCTGTATTTTGGAGGCGGAATTGCAACAAATTTTTTAATGTTTACCGGAGATTCTATTTTAAAAGAAGATGAAAAACGTACTGCAATTTCTGTCTTTCCTGCAGTCGGCTGGAAGCAGCACTTTGGCGAGTGGGCTTGTGTAAATTTATTCTGTGCCTGGCGTTTTTTAATAAACAACGATTCAATTCCAGCATTTGCAGACGACGCTTACATAAAAGGCTTTGACTACGGAATAAAATTTTCATTCAATCTTGGAAAGATTACAAGAAAAGTCTTAAAAAAGAATTAGAATCAGCAGATACACATCGAACACTAATTTGCCCACGCGCGCAGCCTTAAAATTCACCTTTTTGTTCTAAGATTGTAAATACTTTCTGATAATGTTAAAATCTTTTTGTTTTGGGACGGGATATGCTACAGAAAGTTAATTCAAAAGTTTATATTATTGGAGCCGGATTTGCAGGACAGATGATTGCGCAGGATTTAATGCGTAAAAAAATCTTTGGCAGTGTTGTAGCCTTTCTTGACGATGACAAAAGACTTATCGGAAATTCAATCGAAGGAATTCCTGTTTGCGGACCAATTGCAGAAGTTGCAAGCCTTGTAAAATGCGGACCTTTAGACGAAGCAATCATTGCAATTCCCAGTGCACCTACAGAAAAAATCAAGGCAATTTACGAAGAATTAAAAAAAGGCGGTTTTGCTCATATCCGCATTCTACCAAGCGTAAGCCAGATTGTTGACGGCAAGGCTCATTTTATACAGACAAGAGAAATTGACCCTCTCGATATTCTAGGACGCACGCCAGTAACAATTCCACTGCATCAAAGTTTAAAATATCTTAGAGGAAAGCGAGTTTTAATCACCGGAGCAGGCGGTTCAATTGGTTCAGAACTTGCAAGACAGCTTTTATCCGGAGGGGCAGAACGTCTTTACCTTTTTGGGCATGGAGAAAATTCAATCGTACAGATTTACAGGGAACTTCATGTTTTACAGCAGGAAGGCGTTGGCGAAAAAGCAACAGTTGTTCCAATAATCGGCGACATGAAAGACAAAAACTACGTCGATTACATTATAAAAAACACACACGCAGACGTAATTTTTCATTGTGCAGCCTACAAACATGTTCCAATGATGGAAGAAAATCCAGTTGCAGCAATCGAAAACAATGTTTTTGGTACAAAAAATCTTTTAGAAGCTTCCTTAAAAAATGATGTTCAATGCTTTGTTTTAATTTCGACAGACAAGGCTGTAAATCCTGTCAGCGTTTACGGTGCAAGCAAGATGCTTTGCGAAAAAATGATTTTGCAATATTCAAAAAAAGCGAAAAAAAATCAGAAATTTATGTTTGTGCGTTTTGGAAACGTTCTCGGTTCACGAGGTTCAATTCTTCCGCTTTTCCAGGAACAGATAAAAGCAGGCGGACCTGTAACAGTAACAACCAAACAGATGGAACGCTATTTTATGACAATTCCCGAAAGCTGCTCTTTAGTTCTCGAAACAGGCGGAATCGGCGACAACGGCAAATCTTACCTTCTTGACATGGGCGAGCCATTAAAAATTTATGACCTTGCAGAACAGATAATTCGTTTTTCAGGCTTAGAACCAGGCAAGGACATAGAAATTAAAATAATCGGTCCGCGCGAAGGTGAACGCAATTCTGAGCCTTTGTGGCTTGAAGAAGAAAATCCAAAAAAGACAAAATACGAAAAACTTCTTGAATTAAAAAACATGGAATTTGGAGACGAAGAACTTGACGCTCTGCTCGAAGATTTAAGTCCCGTATGTTTTTATAATCCTCAAAAGGCTGATTTATTCCGCAACAGAGAAGTTTTAGTTGATTTTTTGCGAAAAAGAATAAAAAGTTTAGACGAATTCTATAAAAATTCCTCAAATAATTCAAAAAACCGGGATTTATAAAAAAAACAGAAGGTGCATTTATGGCAGAGTTAAAAGTTCCATTTTTTAAACCGTCGTTCAGTCAGGAAGAAAAAGACGCTGTCTGCGAGTGCATTGACAGCGGCTGGATTACGACAGGAAAAATAACCCACGATTTTGAACAGGAATTTGCTGATTTTTTAGGTTGTCGCCACGCTCTGGCAGTTAATTCAAATACAAGCGGAATGATTCTTGCAATGGAAGCCTGCGGTGTAAAAAAAGGCAGATGCGTAATTACAACTCCGTACACCTTTGTTTCTACGGCGGCAAGTGCAGTTCATCTTAACGGAGACGTTTATTTTGCAGACATAGAAGAAAATTCATATTCGATTTCCTGTGATTCAATAAAAGCTCTGCTCGAAAAGCTCAAGACAGAAGGAAAAATTGAAACAGTAAGTGCGATTGTTCCTGTTCACATTGCAGGAAACCTTTGCAACATGAAAAAGATTTGTGAACTTGCAAAACAATATTCAACTAAAAACAACAAAATCTATGTAATCGAAGACTGTGCCCACTCGTTTCCAAGCAAAACAAAGAACGGTTACGCAGGAACTTTAGGCGATGTCGGAGTATTTTCTTTTTATGCAACCAAAACAATGACAACGGGCGAAGGCGGAATGATAACGACAAACGACGACGCCATTGCAAAAAGAATGAGTCAGATGCGCCTGCACGGAATGAACCGCGACGCCTGGGATCGTTACACAAGCCTGAAAGCAAGTTGGGAATACGACATTATAGCTCCAGGTTTTAAATCAAACCTCCCGGATATTTTAAGCGCAATCGGAAGAGTTCAACTAAAAAAGGCAGAAAGTTTTGACAAAAAACGAAAGTCAATAGTAAAACAATACAACGACGCGTTTGCAGGCTGTGACTTTTTAACACTTCCTCCAGATGGAGAAGGAAACGCCTGGCACCTTTATTTAATTCAAATAGTTCCTCAAAAACTAAAATGCGACCGCAATACTTTTGCCCAGGAGCTGCAGAATAGTGGAATTGGAATTTCAATGCACTTTATTGCACTTTTTCATTTTACTTACTGGCAGCAAAAATACCCGGACTTTAAGGCAGAAAACTTTCCGAACGCAGAAAAACACTACCAGAACACAATTACGCTTCCTTTGTGGCCGGATATGACACAGGAAATGATTTATAAAGTAATTCAAACTGTAAAGCAGGCAGGAAACAAATATCATGTGTGCTAAGCGAAAAATTCAACCAAAAAACAGTCTTCTCTTTTCCAATGATTTTTATTCTGACCTTTACGAAGACGACATGTTTTATGCTTCGATTGTCAGAAGCCCGGTTTCTAAGGGCAGAATCTTAAATATTTCAACAGAAGAACTACCGGAAGGCTACTCTTTTTTTGACTGGAACGACCTTCCGTTCAAAAAAAGCATAAAAATACTAAATACAACAATTCCTGTATTCTGCGAAAAAGACATTGACTATTCAGGTCAGGCACTTGGAATTATTGCTGGCCCAGACAGAAAGCTCGTACGACAGTTAAGCAAAAACCTTCCGCTTAAAATTGACGAACATTTTTATTATGAAGAAAAACAGGAAGAATCAAATCTATTGGCAAGCCGCGAAGTTCAATACGGCGAAGAAACAGAACCGGCAGAAAACGAAAAAATAATTGAAGAAGAATGGGAATCCGACATAAATGTTCAAAACTACACAGAAACAAACGGCGCACTCTGCTATGTAAAAGGACAAAAGCTCTACGTTTTTGCCCCTAATATGTGGATTGCCTGCTTAAGAAAAACACTTTCCGACGTAACTGGTTTTGAAGAAGAAAACATAATAATTACAAGAACAAAACTTCTTTCTAAAAACACAAACGTTCTGTGGCTAAACAGCCTTATCTGCTGTCAATGTGCACTTGCGTGCTTAAAACTAAAAAAAGCAGTAAAACTTGAATTTACAAGAAGCGAACAGCAGCAATATGCAGAAAACACTTCTTCGGTTAAAATCCGCCACAAAACTACAGTAGACGACACAGGCAAAATAAAGGCCATGGACATTTTAATCCATGTTAATTCCGGAGCTTACAATCCTTTTGCCCAGGAAATTGCAGACCGGCTTGCAATTGCAAGTACAGGAGTTTACAGTTGCCCGAACATAAAAATTTCTTCAAATATTTATAAAAGCCATTCGATTCCCTCTTCGATTGATTTTTCGATAATTTCTGCAAAAGCATTTTACGCAATCGAAAACCAGATGAATAAAATTTCGCGGGAATGTGGAATCGATCCTCTTGAACTCAGGCTAATAAACCTAAAAACTCCAGTAAAAAACGGAAGTTCACAGATTGTGCTTGAACTTCCGAAAGCAAAAGAAGCACTCGAGGCTCTGTCTCAAAAAAGCACCTTCCTCAGAAAAAACGCCGTTTACAAAATGGAAGATCTTTACAGGTTTTCGCAGGATAACGCTTCTCCTTATGCACCGCCAATGCGTGGAATTGCCCTTGCCTGTGCTTACGAAGGAACTGGCTACCTTGGTTCAAATTTTGTAAAAAGAAATTTAAATATTGAATTAACCTGCACCCAGGACAAAAAACTTTATATCCGGGCACTGCCATCTTCAAATGAAGTCTGGGCAATCTGGAAAAAAATTGCTTCTTCAATTACAAAAATTCCAGAAAGCGACATAAGCTTAGACACAAATTACAACGTAGACACAGAACCAGAAAATCCGCAGACAACAGGAGCGTCAATTTCGATTAACACCCTGCTCATAAAAAAAGCGGCAGAAGCCTTAAACAGAAAACTTCTGTTAAATTCACCTTTTCCAGTTACAATAAAAAAGACATTTTCAGTAAACCCAAAAAGAAACTGGAATGTTCAGAATTTTACAGGCTATCCTTTTGTAACGACAAGTTTTGCAGCAATGATAGTTGAACTTGAACTCGACATGGCAACCTACACTCCACAACTGCGCGGAATCTGGTTTATTGTCGATGCAGGAAAAATCTTAAATCCGCATGCAGCAGAAACAGCCTTAAAAAATTCAATCCAGGAAGAATTGCGTGAACTTATCGAAGACGACGAAATAGAAAGTCCGGAAATTTCCATACAGTTCATTCAGTCAAATGACGAAGCAAAGCAGCTCGGAGACATTGCTTCTTCCCTTCTTCCAGCAGCTTATTCTTCTGCTCTTTCTCAGGCAGTCGGAAAAACGATAACGAATATGCCGGTTCAAACAGACACAGTTTATAAGTTTACAAGCGAATTGCAAAAACTCTGGGACGAAAAACATTCACAAGAGCAAACTGACGAAGAACAAAAAGCTTAAAACGGACGACAAAAGGAGCCAAAAATGAAAATTCCTGTAAAGATAAACGAAGAAAAGCTCATTCTTGACGAACAACCAGACGAAAAACTTCTCTACGTTTTAAGAAAGCGCAACCTTATTTCTGCAAAGCGTGGCTGCGAAGAAGGAAAATGCGGATTTTGCACAGTTCTTCTCGACGACAAACCGGTTTCAAGCTGCTTAATCCCTGTTGGAATCGTAAAAGACTGTTCAATCGAAACCCTCGAACATTTTTCAAAATCAAAAGAATATAAAGACATAGAACTAGGATTTAAAAAAGCAGGAATTACACCTTGCGGCTACTGCAATTCATTTAAGTATTTTGGCATTTACAGACTTTTAAAAGACAATTACAGACCAAGCAAAGAGCAGATTTTTGCTTTTACGGCAGAAGACAAGTGTCCGTGCACAGAACAGGGTGCCCTGATAAACGCAATTTTGTACGCAACAGCAATTTTCCACGAAAGAGAAGGAAGAAAAAAGAATGTCAAATACTAAACAGCTTTATTACGCAAAAACATTGAACGAAATTTTCTATCAGCAAAAGGCAGTAAAAGACATTCAGCTTATAAGCGGATGCACGCAGTCAAAAAAAATTCCAGACCTTTCTCTTTGCGTGCGCAACGTGCGCGAATTAAATTATTCCATAAAGCATGAACTTTTTTTTGAATTTGGCCCGGAAATCACTTTGTCACAGATTCTCGAAATTGATCCGGCAAGACTTCCGCTTGTGTTTTACGAAGCCGTAAAATCAATTGCAAACGCAAATATAAGAAACATTGCAACCTTGGCAGGAAACATCTGCGCGGCAGACTATCACCACACACTCTTTGCCCCGCTTGTTGCCTTAGACGCAAAACTTGAACTAAAAAGTGAATACGAAACTGTTTACATTCCAATGTCCAAGTTTACAGGAATTCCAAAAGGATTTGTTTTAACAAAAATAACAATTCCAACCGACGACTGGGAAGTTGCTATTTTTAAAAGGCTCGGTCCTTCGCATCTTATAACACAAAACTCAGCAACATTCGTCTTTCTTGCAAACAGCGTAAAAGGACAGCTTGCAAACTTAAAAATCAGTTTTGCAGGTCCTTTCTGCCTTAGAAGCATTGAACTCGAAAACAAACTTCTTGGAGCGTCTCTCCCCCTAAACTCCAGCGGAATTACAGACTTTATCGAAACCGCAGAAAAACTCTACGACAAAGAATGTAAAGATTGTGCCGCCCCACCAATACTCAAGGCCCAGTTCTTAAATCTTTTAAAGTATTCTCTCGAACAGCTTACCTGAGACTTATTTAATCAGCATGCAGTCGCCGTACGAAAAGAAGTGGTATTTTTCTTCTACAGCCTTTTCGTATGCATTTAAAATATGTTCACGACCGGCAAATGCACTTACGAGCATAATCAAGGTGCTTTCCGGCGTATGAAAATTTGTAAACATCTGGTTTACGCATTTAAACTTGTAGCCAGGATACATAAAAATGCTTGTTGCCGACGAGCCGGCCTTAACAAAACCGTTTTCGTCGCTGGCAGATTCAAGAGTGCGGACAGAAGTTGTTCCAACTGCAAGAATCGGTCTTCCTTCTTTTTTTGCCCTGTTGATTTTTTCTGCAACATCAAAAGGAATCGTATAAACTTCTTCGTGCATTTTGTGATCTTCTATATTTTCTGCCCGAACAGGTAAAAATGTTCCCAAACCAACGTGCAGAGTAACAAAACATCTTTCAATTTTTTTTGCATCAAGGCGCTCAAACATTTTTTCGGTAAAATGCAGACCAGCCGTAGGACAGGCAGAACTTCCAGTTTCGCGTGCATAAATTGTCTGGTAGCGCTCAGAATCAGTGTCGTCATCTTCACGGCGGATATATGGCGGAAGCGGAATATGGCCGTTTACTTCAAACCATTTGTCATCGAGCGGAACTTCAAATTTAACCGTCCTGAATTCACTTCCTTCGTCGCCTTCGTTTTCTATAATTTCGCCAATTGAGCCGTCTTTAAAAGTAAAATGATTACCCAGTTTTACTTTTTTTGCACCTTTTACCATTGTGTGCCAGATTTTTAAATCGGGAGTCATCTGATTTAAAAACATAAATTCCTGCTCACGTCCACCCTGACCATCTTTTTCGCTCATTTTTATGCCATAACAGCGACTTCGGCGCACCTTAGAATTATTAAAAACCATTAAAGTGTCGCTACTGATTAAATCCGGCAAATCGTCCATTTTTAAATGAGTAACTTCGCCAGAAAGTCTGTTCAAAAGCATTAAGCGGTCCTGACCGCGCACTCCAGACGGTTTTTGTGCAATGAGTTCTGGTGGCAATTCAAAATTAAAATCCGAAAGTTTCATATTTTTGTTTCCTTTTTTTTATTTTTTTTGGGGCGTACCCCAGCCATAAAGGCTGGGTCGGGCTTTCCGCAATTCCGCGTCTAACGCGCTCCAATGTTTGCCAGGGCAAACATCGCGCTCCGCGCGTTGCTTCAATCCCTTACGCGAAGCGTAAGGTCGTGCGCATTTTGCGCACAATATAATAACAAGTTTGCACTAGCAAACTTGCAGCGTAGCAGTCGCAAGACTGATACGCAAAAATCCCTTACGCGTAGCGTAAGGTCGTGCGCATTTTGCGCACAATAATAATAACAAGTTTGCGCTAGCAAACTTGCAGCGTAGCAGTCGCAAGACTGATACGCAAAAATCCCTTACGCGTAGCGTAAGGTCGTGCGCATTTTGCGCACAATAATAATAACAAGTTTGCGCTAGCAAACTTGCAGCGTAGCAGTCGCAAGACTGATACGCAAAAATCCCTTACGCTTCGCGTAAGGTCGTGCGCATTTTGCGCACAATATAATAACAAGTTTGCGCTAGCAAACTTGCAGCGTAGCAGTCGCAAGACTGATAC
>CAVJSA010000063.1:0-11550 GCA_963651875.1 Lachnospiraceae bacterium
GCAAAAAACTTGATTGCTGCCAATCTAGGAACGATCGAACAAATTGCTTCTGTTACAGGACTTTCTGTAGAACAGGTCAAAAATTTAAAAGCAACTGTAAATTAATTTTTTTTACATCTGGGCGCACACGGCACTGTGTGCCGGCCTAACTATCCGCAAAATCCCTTGCGCGACAGCCTTGTCATTCCCGCACTTAAGTCCCTGTCATTCCCCGACTTGATCGGGGAATCCCTTTTTACAGCAGATTGTCGGGTCAAGGCACGGCAATGACAAAAGTGGTGGGATTGCCGTATAGTGGCCCGACAATGTCAAAACCGGGGGGATTGTCGGGTCAAGTGAGACAATGACAGGTGGTAGCCCGACAGTCTCATGTGGCACTCCAGCAATGACACGTTGCGAGCCAGTAAACTCGGTTACTTTAACTGGGCGGTTTCGATTGTGTCGCTTGACGCTCCACTCTTTATTGCATATCCAAGGACTGCGTTACTTGTACCATTTCCCCAGACAATACCGTTATTTGTTGAATTATAACCACTTGTCGTGTGGTTCTGCGTTTTTGTTCCAGTCGTAGATGCTTTTAATACACCTGTATCTATAACTTTCCACACGCCAATGTTTATATCGTTATGCTGGTTTGACTGCATTTCTATTACATTCTGACTAGGAACAACCATAACTTCCCATTTCTGAGAGTACCAGTCATCAGTTGCGCCTGCAGGAGCATTGTCCGTAGAAACTTTATACGCATACTTTGGTTTAATACAACTTGTTGCATAGTATCCGATATAAGGAATCCAGATACTTTCAACTTTTGCAACATCAAGAGTAAGGTTAGAACCTGTTACACCATAAGAATCTACAACGCAAGTTTCAAAATCACTTGAAGAACTTGCCTTTACCTTATCTTTCGACAAGAAAGCGTAGTTCAAATCGAGGTTTGTCGGATCATACGCAGCTATATGAATATTTCCGTCTTCATCTGCAACAATCTTACAGTATTCGCCCGAAGTATACATATCTGAACTCTGATCAAACACAGCTACAGGTGTTGACCAGCCGTCAGCAGTTGTGTTTCCTGTACGGCTCGTTTGTGGCGTTGTGTTATAGCTATACCACAAAGTTCTGTCGGCATACCAGATTACAGCAACTAAATCGTCACTTGTTCCGCCATTTGGAATTGCAGCAATTGATACATATTCCCCGGCAGTTCTACCGGAAATACTTTCGCTGGCAATTACCTGGACAGTTCCAGTTCTGTAACCATAAGGAGTTTGACTAGTATCATAATCTGTAAAACTTCCAAAATCAGTTTTTGAAGTTGAACTTGTTCTACCTGCCTTAAAGCGAATTTCTGAGTTCATGGCATCGTAATATACCATGTAAAGATTTGTTGTATTTCCGCTTACAGTTGTTGCCAGTGCCGGAGATTTTATTCTCTGTTTGTCAAAGTTATAATAAAAATCTGTTTTTCCAATAAATTTTACATAAGTATATGTACTTAACGGATAAGCCCCATACTCATTTCCATTCAGTGTTAACAATTTGAACCAATACTTGCCACCAAAGTTTCCTGTTCCTGCAATGACGAATTGAGAGTTCCCTGAAGCATCTGTATATAAGCCGCTATCAGACTTAGAATTATACAATTGTACTACATAACCATCCTCAAACGAGAAGTTACTTCCAGGGGAAAAATTTGCATATTCTTTAGAGTCACCATTAATCTGATTTATTGTGTAATAGCTGGATTTTGCATAGCTTGTATCAATACTAGAACTAACTGCGCACTGCCCAATAGATTCCAAACGATTTGCATTTTCACCATTATACGAACCATACTGCCCACGTGTACTAATTCCCCAACGGCTTGTATACAAAGAGAATTTATCTGCCTGAGAAGAATTAATGTCTCCACCAGCCGAAGTTGCATAAGTGTAACCAAGTTTATCGTATACAAAACCTACAGAAGTAAAGAAATCAAAACTTCCTACCCAGTAATTGTAAGAATATTCAGCTGTGTCTGTAGTGCCATTATGTCCAGCCATACTAAAATACAAAGGTCCGTCAACAAATGCAAAACCAATATTTCCAGTTACAGGGTTAATCTTCATTACAGGCTGTTCAATTTTACCACTGATTGGTTTAGCTGCCTCGGAATCAAACTGCCATACTGCAAATTCTACATCGTCAGTTAAGAGTTTGTTACTGCTGCTGTTTGGCTGACGGTTGTATGCGTAAGTTGCATAAGTATCTGTTTCCAGATCTTTTTCTAATGAACCTTTTGAATCGTTATTATTCTTATTATTCAAAGATTCAATACCATTTACAGTGTGAACATATTTTCCAGAATCAGAAACTGTATATGTTGTTGTACTTCCAAGGTTAAATCCGCTTAATGTTACGACTTCACCTTCATAAACCGAGTATTTACCCAAAGCAGAACGCGCATAAACAGAAGGATCTCGTTTATAGAGTGTACTTAAACTAGTTGTTACCCCAGTAATATACGGCACAACATCCGTCTGGTATGTCGGCTTGTTGTACGCTGCATCGCTATCTTCCGTCGTTGCGGCGGTTGTGCTCGTCTCGTTGCTGCTTGAGTCGGTTGCAATTACTTTCAGGCTCTGGTCGGCTGCTGCAATGTTTGTAATAACTTTTTCGGTGTCTACTGTGAGTGTCCAGTATACTTTGTGGCCGTTCTGGTCAAAGTATGCGGTGTCGGTTGTAAAGTTTGCAGGCGCTAAATCTGCATCGTAAACCTTAAACTCGTAGCCGTCGCTTGTAAGAGAACCAGCACTGCTCCACTTTCCAGTTGAAGAATCATAACTAACTATTGCGCTCAACGAACCATAAGTTGCTTTAATCGACGCAATCCTTGAATTATCGTAAGCCGTTCCTGTAAATACTACTTTACCAGAAACTTTAGGGTCGCCGTCGTAAACGCCACTTGTTGCATTTGAGTCGTAACCGTCTGCGTTCTTCCAGTCAGCTTCTAATTCAATGTGGCCTTTATCTAAGCTGTTGCCATAAAGAGAGTTGTCGCTTGAGCTGTTCCAGTAGAACGGATTTATGCGCACAACTGGCGCAGTCTTATCTGTCTGAGCAATTACAAAGTTTGGAATATACAAAACCGCATTCTGGCTTGTGCTGCCCTGTGTAGTTTCTTCTGTGCTGTCCCAGAACGTAAAGCTCATGGCTTTTTTGGTGCTGTCAGCTCCGAGCGTGTCTTTTGCAATTACGTAGGCATAAACGCCGTTCGATTTTGAATAAGCCGTAAAGGTCGAAGAAACACTCGTGCCCGAAAGAGTTTTTGTTGCAGACGTTGTTCCGATGTCATTTGCGTCGGCAGCCTGCACAGTTCCTGTTGTAGCAGTTGCACTTGTTGCAGAAGTATTTAAAACCATTCCGATTTCGCCGTTTCCGCCGGTAAATTCAGAAACAACTGCAAGTCCATTTTTAACGGTGAATTTTCCAGCCTTATATTTTAAAGTTCCGTCGGTCTTTGTTGCTTCAAAATCAAGTTCGTAGGCAGACTGTTCTGCGCCTTCAGCTCCAATAATGTCGTATTCAACAAATTCTGTGAGCGTGCTTGTAGAAGAATACTTGCCGTCTCCGTTTAAGTCTGTTCCGAGCCAAAGTTTTGCAAGACGAGGCGCATTGTTTGCAACAGTAAGATCAAAAGACTTACCGCTAACGTTGCCCGCCTTATCAAATGCAAGAACAACGAGGGTTACAGGACCGTCCGGAATGTTTGTCGTGTGAATGCTTGCGTCCCAGGTTACGTTAGAGCCTGATTTAGAGAATGTTTCTGGCATTCCATCTCCGTCGTCTCCAGCCGTAATATTGAACGGATTGTCCGCATAACTTGTAATTTTTTCTGTAGAAGTGTTGTCTACAATCTGTGCAATCGGGAAGTATGCATCGATTGTATCATTTGCCTTTGCAAGAGAAGGTTCAAAAGAAACTGTCGTTCCTTCAATTTTTGTAATAAGGCGATAAACACCGTCAATATAAATTAAACCGCCCGCTCTTATGTGGCTGCTTGTGCTTTGTAAAGTAAAGGTGTCTAAAGTTGCAATGCCAGTCTGTTTTTGTGCATAAAGAGTATAGTCAGTTGAATCCTGAGTTATCGTAAGAGCTGTAAGATCGCTTAAACTTATCTTGCTGTCGTCTGTGCCGGTTGTAATCATCGGGTCAAGAACAACTTCTGATTTATATTTGCTTTCGCTTTCGCTGTTTTTGCGCACAAAGTAGAATGCAACTCTGCTAAGGCCTGAGCCTGTGTCGCTGGTTGTGTCAGAAAGAGTAAAGCGATAGTTAGAATCTGCAATCTTTGCGTCAGATGTTAAAGCAGTGCCGTTTCCAGTGATTGAATTAAACTCAGGCGCTTTGTTATCTATGTTGAATTCAAAACTAGAACTAACATTATGATTTACATCCGTCGCAGTTATCGTGTAAGTAACAGAATCATTATCTTTATTAATTGGAATATAAATTCTGTAACCTGTCTTATAGTCGCTCTGTCCATAAGTTCCAGTAGAAATTCCTTTTAAATAAGAGTAATTTGAACTTGAACTTCCGTTTTCCGAAACAGTGTAGGTTTTAACCTCTGTTTCGTCCAATACGTCTACAACAAGGTACCAGCTTCCTTTTAAGTACATTCCTGCATCGTAGTTCTGGCTGGCAGAAGTTTCAGGGTCGGCTGTAAGCTGTCCTTTTTCAAGCGCACTAGAATATTGATTTACAACCGCAGAAATTACAGGTGCGGTGTTATCAATGTGAATTCCAATTACGTCGTCGCCAGTTGTCCAGTTACCAAATTTGCCGTCAGCATTTACACCGCAAGCTCTCATAACAAAGTTTGTTGTTGTTTCGGAGCCTGAAGGGTTTAATTCTCCCTTAGAGTTTAAGCTTACGTTCCAAGAAGCAGTTCCGCCGGCTTTAATACCCCACCATGCGTCGAGTTTTTCTTTAGTTTCAAAACCGAATTCTTTTACCTGGTCGCCGGTAAAAGTAGTTGAAGTCAGATTTTTTCCTAAAACTTCGTTAATAACGTCGTAAGCATTTACAACCGTATAACCATACCCTTCGCATTTTATTTTTGCGCCGTCTTGGAAAGTATAAGTTGTAGATGTGCTGTTTGTACTTTCGTCATCTGCAAAACCAAGCTGATAGTAAACAGAGTTTACGGTAGAAGTTCCGCTTGGAATTTCTGCAGTACCGGTTGTGCGGATTGTTCCACCTAAAACTACATAGTCGTTAGAGCCTTCGTAGTCCGAGGTTGTCGGATAGGTGAATTTTACCTTTGGTTTGTCGCCGTCCGGATTGTGTTTTACAGTAAAGTCTTTTTTTATCGTGTAATTGCCAAATTTATCAACAATCTTAAAGTAAACAGGAAGAGTATAGACAGGTCCGTCTTCTATTGTCGTTGCATAAGTTTTGCTGTCGTAAACTTCGAGTTTTGGGTTTCCTGCCTTGTAAATATTGTTAGTCGGGTCAGAAGTAGCTGTGTCGTACTTTCCGTCAAATAAGAATCCCCAGCTGCTAGAAGAAATTGTCAGATCCGAAGCAAAAGAGTCAGAGCCTCCGTTCCAGGTAAGAGCAGCAAGCTCTTCGTCAGAAAGGGCTGTCTGATCTGTTGCTGGAACAAGCCAGTAAACGTCCTGTACGCCGGCATCTCCTTTGTCGCTCAAAGTTCCGCTGATTGTAACGCTGCCAGTTACTTCTGCTCCCGATTTAGAAGGATTAGTAACATTGATTACAGGGCCGTCGTTATCTACAGAAAAAGTGAGTGTCTGAGTTGTTGAACGGTTTGACTTATCAAAAACAGTCAGGACAACAGAAACAGAACCCGTCGGGACATCTTTAAGATCGATTACATCAGTTTGCCAGATGCCTTTTGTGCTGTCTGTTGAGTCTGTAGTAAATGTTCCGTTTTGTGTATAGTCATCAGAAGAAATCGTCTTTGTTTTAAATGCCTTAAAGCTTGAAGTAATACAATCAGTTGCAGGGCTAAATGTCATTCCTGCAATGCCGTTTGCGTCGGTAGCTTCAAACTTAAATTTTATATAACGACGTTCTTTTCCGCCGGCCTTAAAGCTTGGACCAATATCAGAATTTGCTTTCTCAAAAGAAAAATCATTGCCGTCAGAGTCTTTGGCAGGAGTTGTTCCCGCGCCGGAATACAAAATTCCTTTTGCCGAAGCTACTTTTGGACTTTCCGAGTCAAATGTATATTCAAAAACTTTTGCCGTATCTTTGTCGCTAAGAGCTGTGGCGTTTATTGTAAGTTTTGGATTAACAAGATAATTATCGTCTTTCGCAGTTGTATAGAATACTCCGCCCTGGTTATCTTCAACATAAATATACAATTGTTTTGAACCGTTTTCTTCTGGTTTTGCAGGCTCAAAAGTAAATGTTCCGGAATTAGAAAGTGTCGTTGTTCCGCCGTTTGTAACTGTATACGAGGTCGAAGAAGAACCTGTTGTAACCGTTACGTCGCCACCGGTAAATGGAATATCAGAAATTATAAGTTTTTTAACCTGGATTCCGCTGTCGTCGCGGTCGTCGTCTGTAATCTGTCCGGTAATTTTTGCACTCGTTCCCTGATTCAGCAAATAAACGTCATCTAAAAGTTCAAGGTTTGTAATCGTAATCTTTGGACGGTCGGTGCTCTGGTCAACAAAAATCTGTTTTACATTGCCGTCAATCTTTGTTGCCGTAATTGAACCGTCGCTTCCTTGTTTATAAGAGTGAACACTGTCGTTGCCTGCCGTATCAAGCGCAATAATTCTAAAATCAACTTTTACAGCCTTTGTCTTTGAATCAGCAAACAGGCCCTGAGTGTCGATTGCATTCGTCTTCCAGCTAAATGCAGTTGAGTCATCCGCCCAGAGAGAATCTGCCTTTTCGCTTGTAAAACTTCCGTCAGAGTTAATCTTATAAACATAACCGCTGTCGCCTGCAACAAGGTCTGTCCATTCTCCAGAAGTGCTTGAGTCAACAGAATCATAAATTCTGTACTGAACGCCCTTTACTTCAGAAATTCTTGTGTCTGTCGTTGTTCCTGTAAGTTGAATTTTTTTGTTTACATAAGTTCCGCTGCGGTCTGCGTCTGCGTCTTTTACACTGCCGTAATTTACAACAGGGGCAGAAATATCAACGGTGAGTTTTGCAATAGAAAGATTTGTCTGTAAGCCTGCATTGTCGTAAGCTACTGCCTTTAATTCTCCACTAGAAAGCTTTTCGCTAGGAATTATTATCTGCCATGATTTTATTGCTGTTTTGTCTTCAAAACTGTCGTATTCAGCAAAGCCCGCTCCATTTACAAATTCACTAAAGTTATCAGTTGTATAACTGTCGTCAATCTCGTTTGCAGAATACAAAATACTCCAGTCTTCAATCTTAGTAGAAGAAATTGCAAGTCCGTCTATTTTTGCAACACCACTTAAAGAGTCGTAAACATTTCCGTAAAAATAAATGTCATTCTGTTTATTTGTTAAAACTTCACCACCACTAACTTCGTAAACAGAAGAATTAGCATGTCTAAAATATTTGCTGTTTACAGTCGGAGCCGTAAGATCTATCTGAACATTAAATTCCTGAACCCCACTAAGATTTCCTGCAAGGTCCTGCGCCTGAACATAAACAGTATGAGTTGCGTTTTCAGAAGAACTGTCAATCGTAATTACGGTAGAAAAACTAACAGTGCCGTCTGTGCCTGCCTTATTTTCGAGTTTTGAACTGTATTTTTCAAAATTGCCCTTAACTACGCTGGAATCGGCCGCATTAGAAGGATCTACCCAGATATAAAGAATTAAATCTTTGTCTTTGCTGCTTACGGCTTCTGTGTATTTTATGCTTAGCGACGGGTTGTAAGAACTAAACCAGGAGTTATTTACAGCTGCAAGAGTTTTTACACTGTCGAGCTTAAAGTTGTCTGCATCAAAAACAGGGGCAACAGTATCTTTGTAGAACGTTGCAACTGCGCCAGCAGTCTGTCCCCAGCGGTCTGTTGCAGTATAAGTAACGCTATAGCCAGTTGTCTTGTTGTCGGCAAGGCCAGAAATATCTGCCGAGTCTGTAAATGTAGTTCCGCTCACCTGGCTTTGAGTTGAATAGCTTCCTGCCACATTTTCCGGGTAAGCCGCTAAAACTTTTACGCCCTGTCCGCTTACAGTTCCTGTTAACGAAAGAGAATTTTTATAATAAGAATATTCATTTGTCTGCGAAATTTTAATTGTCGGAGCAGAAGAAGAAAGAGCAATACAGAACTGTTTTGTCAATGTAGAACAAGAAGTTTCTCCCAAAGTATCTTTTACAGTAATTGTTACAGTGTAACCGCCTTCTCCTAAGGTTGAAGGAATCGTGCAGTTTAAGTTGTAGGTTGTTTTTCCGAGTGGAGAATATGTCAATGGTTCAACTGCATTTTCGTTTTCGCCTTCTTTAACAAAAGCAACTGTTATTAAGCTTATTCCGTCGTCATCGCTTACGGTTGCCATAATTTTGTTATTAGAAACTGTTCCAAAAATGTTTGTGCTTCCGTCGTTTATCTGGTCAAAAGAATCATAACTTTCGGCATTGCTTAAACTTACGACAGGAGTATCAGAGCTTTGCTTTATGTTGATTTCCTGCTTTTTGCCTGCAGTGTTTCCGACTCCGTCCGTTGCACTTACAGTAAGAGTGTAAGTTTTTTCGTCGTCGAGCTTTGTTGTATCAATAACGTAAGACCAGCTCATATAGCTTTGAGTTAAATCTTTAGTTTCTGAGGTAATTATATTTTTAGAGATTCCGTCTGAATCCGTTAAATCTACGGTTTTTCCGTCACTATCTGTTATTGCAAGGTCAAAAGCCTTAAATGCGTTTGCATCAGTTGCAGTTCCGCGCACGGTAATTTTGCCGTTTACATATTCAGTTGTAACTTCTTCCGACTCAGAAGCTTCTGTAATTTCTGTAACTGGAGTTACTGTAAACGAAGAAATGTCCGGAGGCGTCATATCAATGCTTACAACGCGCACAACTTCCGACTTATTTGCCTGAGCGTCAACAACGCGGATTGTAAATGTGTGTTCGCCAGCTCCTACATAATTCTGCCAGTCTTCGCCTTCCGTTAAAGTTTTAGAACTGTCCGCAATAAAGGTGTAGTTCCAGTCGTAGTTAGAAGCATTTGCTGAACTTTGAACTATCTGGTCTTCATCGAGAATGTACTGATGCCCTGTAAGCGAATCTTCAATGTAAACTGTAGCAATGTCTACAGAACCTTTGCTGATTACGCCGGCAAGTTTTAACTGTCCGCCAGCAGTTTTATAAACTTCGGTTGAACCGATTTGTGTTTCCGAGATCGAAGCCGGCTGAAAGTTGTCAACGCCAATAAAGCCGTAATAAGAATTCTGTGCAAACTGATCTCCAGAAACATCAGCACCAGTTGCAACAAGAAGATAATAGTTATTTGCTTCGATTTTTAATACGTCGTCGGATATTTTTACTTCAAAATTGTCAGAATCCTGTTCTGTTTTTGTCGTAGAAGAATTTTCTCCAAGCAACACAAGTTTAGCCCAGACAGCCTTTTGCGCATCTGTAAGTTCAGTTTCTACAGAGTTTCCGTTTTCGTCCTGAGTCGTTAATTTTGGTTCACTTTTTTTAACAACGACGTCGTCAACCGTTTCGGTCGCCTCTCCCTGAATGTCAGCTTCTTTTAAAAGCGCAATACATTCTTTTATCGTTGCCTTTTCTACAGATTCTTCTAATGAACCAAGCGGATAAGCCCAGAGCTTAAAAGTTGCAGGCTCAAGTTTTCTTGTACTGCCGGTTGCCTTGTTTGCAACAACTACGATTGTAGAGTCAACCGCAGCCTTGCCACTAAAAAGATCGCCATTAACAGTGTCGCCACTAATACTTCCGTCTTCGCCCAAAGCAAAACCACTGATTGAATAAGTTGGAGTTGCGTAAGGGTTAAGCGAAAAAGCTAAAGGAGTTTCGTCAGACTTTCTGTGGTTGTCAAGAATCGTATTTCTCTTACTGCGGAAATCTGCCAGATCAGAAAATCCGCCTTCAGAAAATTTCGTTTCGTTTACCATATTTTTAAAATCATCGACGGTATAAGCATATTCACTTTCCGGATCCTGATAGGTTGAATAAACATCGCTGTACAAAAAGATCCAGGTTGTAGAGTTGCCGGTCGTTTCGTTTTTATTGTTGTCAGGGTCGGTAATTTCTTTTGGATTTACATAAGACTTTGCACTGTCCGTAAGAGTAATTGCAGTTTTAAATTTTTTTGTTCCGTCGATTCCATCAACAGCGTCAGGAATTTCACTTGCGCCAGCACCAACATAAATATCAATATAATTCTGTCTTTTAGTATCGCTCGAGCTTGAACTGCCTGTAACAGAACGCGCAATTTCGTAAGGAGAAGTATCAGAAATTTTTACATATTCAAAAGTTTTGTTTAAAAGTGGAGTTGCAGTAGAAATATCATCAGTTTCGTTAAAAACGGCAACATTGATAGAAGCGCTGTGGTCTTCTGACATTTCGCCCTTTATCGAAAAAGAAGTTCCGTATTCGCTGTATTTTTGAGAGCCTGAAGAAGAATCATAAACAACTCCTGGTGCACTTGCAATTAAAACAGGAGCAGTGTTGTCTATGTCGTAACTTATTTCGTACGTTCCAGAATTATGCCCTTCGTCGTCGTAAGCAACTGCCCTTACAATAATTTTACCGTCGGCAAACTGCCAGCCGTTGTACGAATGAGCAGAATCTGTTTCGTCGTCTGTATCTTCAACTTCCTGGTTTAACGAAAGAGTCCATTCTTCTCCGCTTACATTTGCAAATTCTTTTTTTATGAGAAAGTTTTCTTCTTTTTCGCGCTCGGTTGCACTAAGTTCTCCGTTTAAAACAGAAACTTCTACACGATTAAGACCTTTGTCGTCGCTGCAGCTTCCATAAAGAGTAAAAGTGCCTCTAATTACAGAACCGGAAGCCGGGTATTTTATTTCAAGTTTTGGATCGCTGACATCTACAGAACCGCCAAGACCAACCTTACATGTGCCAAATAAAAACAAAGAAAAAAGCACAGCAAAACTAAAAAATACATTTTTTTTCATAAAAGACTCCACAACTCCTCTTTACACCCCACCGCACAGTTTTCTGTACAAATGTACAGGGGGGGGTAATGGGCTTTTATAATTTTTTTTATTTTTTCGGGGCGTTCCCCTCACTTACGTTCGGGTCGGGCTTTTCGTGGTTCCGCGCAAAGCGCTCCATTGCTTCGCAACGCCTCCGGCGCCACTACAATCCCTAAGCCAGTGCGACATCCTGTCGCGCCACAAATTGCTATGCAATTTGTGCTGGTATTCTGTCTTCAGTGCCGTCCATGGCACAAGTTACAGCCAAATGAGCATTTGCTCAGTAAAATACATTTTGCGCACACGTAAATAACGAGTTTGCGCCAGCAAACTCGCAGCCTGGCAACTTGTTTGTCATTGTCGGGCTTGCATTTCTGTCATTGTCGGGCTTGACCCGACAATCTGCTGTAAGAAGAGATTCCCTGGTCAA
>CAVJSA010000064.1:0-3113 GCA_963651875.1 Lachnospiraceae bacterium
CACGAAGTGGCAATGGAGCGACAGCGGAACCTGGAGTAGCCCGACCCGCGTAAGCGGGGAGCGCCCATAAAAATAAAAACAGACTTGTATTGTAAAAACCGTTTTTTCTCTTGAGTTCTATCCTTATTTTCTGTATAGTAAAACGTATGGATAAACCGTTTACAGTTCTTGATTTGCTGGATATGGAATTAAAAGGGCATAATTCTCTGCATTTGTGTTGTCTTGCCGGGCGAAAGGGGCTGAACCGTACTATTTCTGTGCCTGACATTAACCGTCCGGGGCTCGAACTTTCCGGATTTTATGATTCTTTTGACTGTGAACGGGTTCAGTTGTTTGGACATGGCGAAACTGCTTATCTTGAAAAACTGCAGTCAGAAAAAAATATGTCCACTGTCGAAAAACTCTTTTCTTATAATATTCCGTGCGTTGTTTTTACCCACAGTCTTGAACCAGGTAATGAATTTTTAGAAATTGCAGAAAAAAGCGGTTGTGCGGTTTTGCAGACGAGTCTTGAATCTTCTGAATTTTCTACCCGGCTTTTGCGTGTTTTTTCTAATGTTTTTGCTCCAAAAAAAACTTTGCATGGAGTTTTAGTTGAGGTTTATGGTATTGGAATTCTTTTAACCGGACACTCTGGCGTTGGAAAATCTGAATGTGCCCTTGAATTGGTTGAACGCGGGCATCGTCTTGTTGCTGACGACATTGTAGAAATACGCTGTGTAAACGGAAACTCTGTTTTGGGGCAGGGCGCAAATACTTTTATCAGCCACCATATGGAAATCCGCGGGCTGGGCATAATTAACGTAAGCCAGCTTTATGGCGTTGGTTCAATCCGGGAACAAAAAGAAGTTCAGCTTATAATCAGGCTTGAAGAATGGGATCAGAATAAAATTTATGACCGCATTGGAACGGATCAGTCAAATACGGATTTGCTGGGTGTAAAAATTCCTACGATAGAAATTCCTGTGCGCCCTGGACGAAACCTGCCAATTATTATAGAAGCTGCCGCAATGAATGAACGCTTAAAGGCAATGGGTTATAATTCTGCCAGGGATTTTAACCAGAATATTCTTAAATGGATTGAATCTGGAGAAGCTCAGACTGCTTATTACGGTTCTGACGACTCTTATTAAAATTGCTTTTTTTGAATTTTCAAAAAAATAAAAAAAATCTGAATGTCAGATTGAGGGGTTTTTATGACAGAAAAATTGTTGACGGTTCGTAACCGTGCTGGAATTCACGCTCGTCCTGCAGCTCTTATTGCACAGACTGCAAATAAATTTTCCTGCGAAGTTACAATGATTAAGGATGATGCGGAAGTTAATGCAAAGTCTATTATGGGTGTAATTACCATGGCCGCTGCATATAACTCGAACATTACTTTAAGGACAGAAGGAGCTGACGAAGTAGAATGCGCAGACGCAATCGTTCAGCTGTTTGAAAAAAAGTTTGAAGAGGAGTAGGCCTATGAAAGAGCTTACAGACCGCCAGCAGGAAGTTTTAACATTTATTTCGCTTTTTACAAAAGAAAATGCTTTTCCTCCAACGGTTCGCGAAATTAGTGACCATTTTGGAATTTCTATTCGCGCGGTGCAGGATCATATTGCTGCTTTGCAGAAAAAAGGTTTTATTTCGATAAAGCCAAAAAGTTCCAGGTCAATTAAAGTTATTCACAACGAAAGGGAAGAAAAACCGGCATTTGTTGGGCGGGTTCCTGTTCTTGGAACTGTTGCTGCCGGCAAACCGCTTTTGTGTGAAGAAAATCTCGACGGATATGTAAATCTTACAGAACCTTTTGTTCGTCCTGGAAAAAACTATTTTGCATTGCGCGTTCGTGGAACAAGCATGATAAATGCAGGAATTCTCGAAGGCGATCTTGCAATTGTTGAACAGACTTCAACTGCTGTGGACGGTCAGATTGTTGTTGCCGTAATCGAAGACGCAATAACATTAAAACGCTATTACCGCGAAACAGACTGTGTAAAACTTCAGCCGGAAAATCCTGCTTTTTCGCCGATTTATGCAAAAGATCTGCGTGTTGTCGGAGTTCTTTCTAATATCGTAAGGACTTACTAAAAAAAAATGGCTGCACCAATTTATCTCTATACAGGCCCTGAAGCTGGGGAAAAAAACGATCAGATTCTCTCTCAAAAGCAGGCTTTAAAAAATAAATTTGGTGACAGTGACGATTTTGTTTACTACGGCACTGATTTAAATATGAGTGACGTAGTAAATCAATTAATGACAGAATCTCTCTTTACTCCTGCAACCTTTGTTACAATTCGCAATGCAGAATTGATTAAAGATAAAAAAGATATTGATCTGCTTGCGCAGTGGGTTGAAACTGCCACTAAAAAAGGAACGGATTCGACCATACTTGTTCTTGTTTCCGACGAGATGAAGGTTGATTCAAAACTTGAAAAACTTGTTCCGGTGGCAAATAAAAAGGTTTTCTGGGAAATGTTCGAAAACCGCAAGGAGCAGTGGCTTTATTCGTTTTTTAAGAAAAACGGTTTTGGCTTAGAAAGCGAAGCGGCTGATAGTATCCTTGAAATGGTAGAAAACAATACCCAGGCTTTGCGAGACGAATGCAGCAGATTGTTCTTTTGTTTTGAAACTGGCCACGTTGTTACGGCAGATGATGTTGAAAAAGTTCTTGCCCATAATCGCGAAGAATCTGCATTTACGCTGTTTGGCGCAATGGTTGAAAATTCAACGGCTATAAAAAGATTTGAAAACTGTCTTGCTATTTTGCAGAAAATCAGACTTTCTAAAAAAGACAGCGAAGCAATCGTAATTATTGCGGGGCTTTTGTATTGTTTTAGAAAACTTGCCTTGTGGCAGTCGCTTAATGCAAAAAATATGGCGAGCGAAACTGAATTAAAAAAGAACGGATTTACTTCTAAAACTGCGCGCACTCAGTATTTGTCCGCAGCAAGAATATGGAGCGCAGGTCAGGTTACGGCAATTATTGCGCTACTGTGTAAAACTGATATGGACATACGCTCAACAGGAACGGCTTTTCAGGACACCCAGCTGCAGTTAATGCTTTACGAAATAATAATAAAAAACGGTGCCTACTGCTCGGAATACGAAAGTTAGAATTTGCAGGG
>CAVJSA010000064.1:3881-11465 GCA_963651875.1 Lachnospiraceae bacterium
GAAGTTGTGCAGGCAGTTGATTATTCAACAGCAAACAAAACTCTCCTTGCATTAACAGATGCTGCCCGCGAAAATGCAGTTGCAAGTGGCGCAGAAAAATATTTTTCTGAAAAGTTTGCTGCAACCGAAGAAAAATACACAATTGTAAAAAACAACGTAGAAACAGATTCTTCTAAAGATTATTCAGCAGAAATAAAAGATTTAACTGAACGCTATCAGTCTCTTGCTGCTGCAAGCCAGGCTCAGGCTTTAAAAGAAAAGGCAGACGAACTTTCGCTTGCAGACGAAAACAAATCTTCTTACGAAGCAGGACAAAAAGCCCTCGAAGAATATTCGGCTCTTTCTAATGAAGCAAATGGCGCAGACCTTCTTGCAAAGGCAAACGAAGCTTTAAATGCTTACAGCGATGTTGTAAATAAGGGATTAAAGGCAAACGCAGCCCGCGAACGTCAGGCAGCCCTCGAAGCAAAAAAGAATGCGGACAGCGTAAAAGCAGGCGTTGCAAAAAAAGAACAGTATACAAAGGCTTCTGAAACTTTTAAGAAAGCAGATTCTTCTTATGTAACTACAAATATTGAAGGTGCATTTAAAGGCTACAAGGAAGCAAAAGAAGCATTTAATTCACTTTATGAAGAAATTAAAGAAAAACGTGCTGCAGCTCAGGCTTTAATTGATGCTGCAAAACAAAAGGTTGCTGATTCTGAAAATTATGCAGTAGAAGCCGATTCAATTGCTCCTCTCGAAGGTGAAGTTGCTGGAATTGAAGCAGAAGATGCAGTTCTTCTTGAAGAAGACACACTTGCAAATCCGGACGAAGCTGTTATTGATGTTGAATCTGGAGTTACTGCAAAAACAGCAGAAAAAGTTGCAGAAACTGCAATTGCGGCAGAAGACGCTGTTAATTCAGCAGTTCAGGAAGCAGCTGCTGCGGTTGAATCTGCCAGCACAGAATCTAGCGACGCTGCAAATGGTACGGAGGCTCAGTAATGAAAAAGTTGATTACACTTGCACTGACAGTTCTTTCTGCATCTTTTATTTTTGCAGTAAGTTACAAAAACAACACATATCAAAAGCTTGCAAACGAATATACAAAAAAAGCTCAGAATGCGCTTGATTGCGGGGACTATGTTCTTGCAGAAGACTATGCAAAAAAAGCAGAAGAAAATGCTGCCCTTTCTCAGGCTTATATACAGAAAATGCTTGCAAAGTCAGAAGCTGATTCTGCAATGAAGAATGCTTCAAAACGTCTTGATTATGCTAAATCAATCAGTGCGGACAGAAATTTCCCTATGGCTTATTCTGCTGCACAAAAGTCTTATGCAAGTGCAGACGATGCTTACAAGGCAGAAGACTACACAACTGCAGTTGCTTATGCTAAACAGGTAATCGAAGCTCTTGCCGACATTAAAGAAATTACACCACTTCCACAGTATTATGTTGTTCGTCCGTGGGCAGAAACAAAAGACTGTTACTGGAATATTTCTGGTCGTCCGTATGTTTACAACAATCCTTTGCTTTGGGAAAATCTTTACCAGGCAAATAAATCAAATATGCCAAAACCAAACGATCCAAACTTAATTATGCCGGGAATGAAAATGGAAATTCCTAGCATTACAGGTGAATATCGTGAAGGAGTTTATTCTCCTGCAAAAAAATACGACGGATATTCAGCAAATAATTAGTTTTTTTAGTTTGAATAAGACTTAAAAAATAAAATCCCCCGGGACTTTTTAATTGAAGTGAAGTGCACTTCTAAGTTCTGGGGGCTTTTTGTTTTGAATCGTTTATATAAAAATTGCAAAAAAAACAGAAAATTCCTGCTAAAAAGTTCCTTCGTCTTTTGCCTGGCGGAACATCATAAGGGCGCAGCCCATTAGAGCGTGCGGAAATTCGCTTGTTCCCATTTTTTTGTAAACTTCTGACTGAGGCAGTTCAAAATAATTTAAATATTCATCATCGTCGAGAGTCTGGACATTTGTTTCCTGTAAATCGAAGGCTGCAAAAACGTGAAAATGGTTTGTCATAAAAGCCGGATTTGGATTTACTTTTCCAAGGTAAAGCATTTTATTTGCAATGCAGCCGGTTTCTTCTTTTAGTTCGCGAACTGCTCCTTCTAATGGAGATTCTCCGTCGTCGATTACGCCTCCCGGAAATTCTATGCTTAAATTATTTTCGCCGTGGCGCCATTGTTTTACCATTATAAAATTTTCGTTTTTTACAGGAATTACGGCAACCCAGTCTCTTGAGTCGATAGAAATAAAATCCTGCTGTCTGCCATCGAATGCTGTCGAAGATGTCTGACAAACTGTTGCAATCGGGGTTTTTAAAAGTATTTGTTTGTTACCGGATGTCCATTCAAGTTGTGAGTCGTTGAATTTCTGCTTCATTTTAGTTTTTCCTGCTTTAGCGGTTGAGTATTTAGATTGAATTTTTTAGTAAGTTTTTAGTGTTTCTTTGACTTGCCATTGATTTATTTATATTATTATATAGAAAGAAAAGAAAATTGAAATATTTTTTGAGAGGTCGATATGGCAATCGTAACTTTTTCAAGACAGTTAGCATCTTTTGGAGACGACGTTAGTTCACTTGTAGCACAAAAACTTGGCTATAATTATATTAGTCGCCAGATTCTTGAAGAAAAAATAGTTGCTCTTGGCTTTCCTAAAGAAAAACTTCATAAATATGACGAAAAAATGCCAGGCTTTTTTGCTTCGCTTGCAAAAGACCGTGATGAATATCTTGATTATTTACAGACTGCAGTTTTAGAAGCTGCCAGCGAAAATAACTGTGTAATTGTTGGACGTGGTTCTTCGATTATTTTGAATGATGTAAAAAATCATTTTGGTTTTAGAATTATTGCCAGCGAATTAGACCGGATTTGCCGTTTAAAGGAACGTCTTGGAATTGATGACAAAACGGCAATCAAAAAAATCAATCTTGCAGACAAACAGAAAAAAGGATTTTTAAAAAGCTTTTTTAACTGTCAGGTTGACGATCCGACAATTACTCATGCAATTATAAATACAAGTTTAATTGATACAGAAGTTGCAGCAGAAATGATTGCAACAATTGTAAAAGAAAGTATTTCTTCTAAAAAAGAAGAAATCGGTATGGCTCGTGTTGAAGAACTGCTGGTTTGTCAGCGGATTGTAAATATGCTTATTCTTGAATATGGGCTTAATATTAACTTTTTGCATGCGAGTGCCCGTGATGGAAAGGTTATTTTGCATGGAGTTGCAGATTCTTCGGCAATTGTTGAACGTGCTCTTACAATTACCCGTGCTGAGCTTCCTGAATATAAAGTTGAATCTGCAATAAACACCGTCCAGGATTTTAAGGCTTATCCTCAATGAGTTTTTCTTTTTCCCTTTGTTTTGCAGTTTTTAGTCTGTGTGCAGGTGGAATTTTTGGCAATTTATTTTGCATTATTTTGGGACTTGCATTTAAGAAAAAGTATTTAAAACAGCGGATAACTGTAATTTTTCTTTTTTGTAGCCTTGCAGTTGCCTTTTTTGCTTTTGCTTTTATAAAAGATATTTTTTCTCAGGTTTTGTTTTTAAAAAGTGAATGGTTGTATTTTTGCTGTATTTTTGCTGCAGCGTTTTTTAGTTCGGTTTTCTGGAAAGTCGTTTTACCGCTTTGTTTTGCTTTTTATGTTTTTATTTGTGCCTGGACAGGAATTATGCTTTATAAAAGTTTTGGTTCACTGCCGGAAAAGCAAAGTGTTACATTAAACAGAGACTCAGTAATAATAGACGAAAATTCTTTTTATATTGAAAAACAGAATAATAAAAAAATCGTAATTGAAGTTTATACTTTGCCTGCAAAACTTATTCTTCCGTTGCCAAGAGTCTGGTATCTGGTCGCAGGAATTACAGATGCAGACTTTTTTGTTGCAGATAATGAACAAAATACATTAAAGACTGTAAAAAATGCTTCTGGTTTTGTAGGAATTGCGCAGATTGATAAAACTTACAAAACTCTAGCAAACACAAAATTACAAAAATTGAATTCTGATTATTTTTCTTGGATCTTAAAAGAACAGAAAATTTTATATGTTCCACTTCCACAAACTGAAATTTTACCTTCTGTTTATACTCTTAGTTTTAAAGTCAAATCCGAAAATCTTACCTGCCGTCTCGAAAAAAATCTGTAGAAAATACTCTTGCAACCCTTTTTTTTTTATTAGATGTCTAATAAGTTCAAAATGTGATTGTCTTGACTTTGTCTGTCCATTCTCTTGTCTTGATCTAGCCTGTCCATTCCACAGCTAGACCTAGCCTGTCATTCCCTTGCTTGACAAGGGAATCTCTTGTATAAGATTGCCGTGTCAAGCACGGCAATGACAAATGGGACTAAAATTGTCGGGCCAAGATGAGATAATGACAAAAAAAGAAAGCATGGCAATTACAAAAAAAAGTCTGACAATGACAGTTGGGACTTGATTATCGGGGCTGGATGAGATATTGGCAGTAAAAAGGAAATTTGAACTTAATAAATGTTGGCTAACATTTTAAATGTTGACCATGTAATAATCTCGTGTTAGTTTTTTTTATAAGATAAGGAGGAAGGCTTATGTGCAGAACTTCTATTTATGAGGCGCGGAACAATCTTTCTAGTTTTGTAAAAATTGCAGAAAGTGGGGAACCTGTTGAACTTACCCGATATGACAAACCTGTTGCTGTGATTGTAAGTTATGAAGAATACGAAAAGATGGAAGGAAAACCGTCTTTAATCGAAAGACTTGCAAAGTTAAAAGCAGAATACTCTTATGTTGTGAACGACGAAGGAATTCCTTTAAGATCAAAGGAATATCCTGATCCAAACAGAGTTATCTTTAGGGACTAAAAATTTTGGAGGAAGAATGAAAAAAGTTTATCTGCTCGATACAAGCATAGTTTCTGAATTTTGTCGGGAAAGCCCAAATCTTAAGGTTATTGAAGAATACGAAAGAAGAAAAGAATTGTGTGCAATTTCTGCAATAACCTGGCAGGAACTGATTTTTAGCGTTACAAAAATGCCAGAAGGAAAAAGAAAGACTTATATAAAAAAATGCCTTGAAGAATTTAGGGAAGATTTCGAAGTTATTCCCTATGACGGATTTGCTGCAGAAATTTATGGTCAGCTTTGTGCCAGATGTGAACAGGACGGAAAAACACTGCCTTATTTTGATTCGCAGATTGCAGCAACGGCAATTGCAAACGGAATGGTTTTAATAACACATAATGCTGCAGATTTTAAAGAAGCCTGTGAGCGTTCGTTTTTAAGGGTTGAAGACTGGTTTGATGTTGTATAGGTGCGCTAAAAACGTAGCTTTTGGTGCCTGACAGAATGTCAGTAGAATGGGCGCGTAGAGGCGGAACTGTGCAAAGCCCGGCCTTGGGCGCCGTAACAGCGTGGAGGCGCCCAAGGAAACGCCCGGAAAATTATCTTCCGCCTGGGGTTGAGCCTGGCTTTGAAGTTCCGGAAGATGAACTTTGTGAACTTGTTTTTGTGTAAACATAGCCTGAAGAACTTGTTGAAATTCCGCTTAGGGTTGTTGTGCCACCGGAAACAGCTGGAAGTTCTGTAAAGAGATTGTTAAAAGTAGTTCCGCCAGATGTTGTTACGTTTGTTACGGTCTTGTATTGTGTGCCGGTTTTTATTTGTGGAGAAGAGAAAATCATTACATAGGAAGAATTTGCTGACGAGCCGAAAACAGACGGCAGGGTGAACGCAAATACTGGACTTGAGCTTGAGTCTTCGAGTGCAAATGTGGTTGAGCCGGCTCCAAAGTAGGTGCCCGAAAGAACAACTGTGCTTTGTGTGCAGGAGCCGGAAGTCGGTTTTGAATAGTTGCTTGTTCCCACGCCGACTAAAAGACCGCCGGTAATTGCAAATGTGTTTTCGTCGCAGTCAAATGCACATTCTGGGGTGGTTGCAGTTAAGGCAACAATTACCCCTCCGGAAATTGTTAATGTGCCGTTTGAGTCGATTGCATCGTTGTTTGAAGAATATGCGTAAATGTTTCCTCCGGAAATAAAAATTTGTCCTTCGTAGTCTGAGTCGCTGCGGCTTGCGTTGATGCAGTCGTCGGTGCAGTTTAAGTTTATTATTCCGCCGGAAATAAAGACTGCCTGTTTGCCTTCGATGCCTTCCGGGCTTAGTTTTATTGTTTCGCTTACAGTAACTCCGTCTGCATCGATAAACTCTTGTGTTGAACTTGTATCTTCTTCTATTGGAGTGCCGGTTGTTGTTATGTTGAGCGTTCCGCCGTTTATTAAAACGTATGGATATGGATCGTCGGTGAGTTCTTCGGTTTCTGCATCGTCTTCGTAGTCCCATTTTGCAGATATTGCTTTGCCGACTGTTGTTGAAGTAATTGTTCCTCCGTTGATTATGATAAATCCTTCGCCTGCGTAGTCGTCTTCTGAGCCTTCAACAATTATTCCGCGGCTCTGGTTGTTTGTGTGTGCGCCTGTTCCGCTGATTGTTATTGTGCCGTCGTCCATTACAAAACCGTTTACGCTCTGGAGTGCGTTGCGTCCGCTTGTGTTTATTGTTAAAGTGCCTCCAAAAATGCGTATATAGTCTTTTGAATAAATGCCGTGCTTGTAGCCTTCTGTTACTGTAAGAGAACCGCTGCCTCCGATTAAGAGTGCGCCTTTTGTGTAGAGTGCGCCTTTTGTGTCAGAGCCTTGTGCCCAGGTTGCTGTAAGTTCTGCCTCGTCGTCTGGAGTGCCAGAATAAGAGCTTGTGTAGTAGTCGGTGCCTTCTGCCTGGCTGTAGCCTGTTGCGTAGGTGCGGCCGTCTGTGAGTGAGTTTGAGCCTTCTAACTGCAGGTAAACTGCAGATTTTTTGTCTACGTTAATGCAAGGGTAGTTGCCGCTTGTAGTAATTACTGCGTCGTGCAGGTAGAGCGCGATTGTGCCTTTTCTATAAGAGCTGATGTTGAGTGCGCCTTTTGTTGCTGTGCCTGTAATGTCGAATTTTAAGTTTGATTCGTAGTCTGAAGAATCTATATAAAGAACGTTGTCTGCAATATTTGCAGTTATGCTTGTTTCGTCGAGAGTTAATGTTTCATCTTCGCCGTCGTTTGTAAGACTTGTCCAGGTTGTATTGTCTGTGGAAACCTGCATTGTAGACAGGTTAATGTAGAGTGTCCCGTCAAAATTTATTTCGTCGTAAGAAGAAGCGTCGCTGGTTATGTCGCGCGTAGATGGGTTTGGTGAGTAGGAATTTGACCAGGAAGAAACGTTTATGGCAGTTGAAGAATTGTAATCTTTAATTTCTGAAGTTGTGGTGGAAACGGTTTCTGCCTGTGTTGTTGAACCTGTGGAAGAAGAACTTGAATCGTCGTCAAAATTGCAGCCTGAAAAAATCAAAGCTGTACACGATAGTAGCGGTAAAACGCTTTTTAAAATTGAATTTTTTGTATGCATAAAAATCTCCTGCAAAAAAAAACTTTGTGCTGGTGATAGTACAAGCTGTGCTGAATTAAGATTGGTAAAAGCAATGCCTGAACAAACCTATATGCCAGTGGCAATACGAAAAGTTTATACTTAGAAAAACTTTTTTGCAAAAAATTGGTTACAGACAAAAAAA
>CAVJSA010000065.1:0-11438 GCA_963651875.1 Lachnospiraceae bacterium
ACTTTTTTAGACAGCCTCAACTTTGGTGCGCCACCCGGGGCTAGCAGGCAAAAAAAGAATAAATGTTAAATCTTCGCGTCCTGCCAATAAAATGAATTCTGCATCCAGGGTTAATATTTTTTCTTGAATTAACATCTCGCTTTAAGTAAAATCTTTTCATTATGATTCAAAGAAATATTGGTTTTTCAAATCTTACTGCTGGCTATCTTTTTCCGGAAGTAGCCCGTCGCCGTCGTGAATATGCAGCTTCGCATCCACAAGCAAAAATAATCAGCCTTGGAATCGGTAACACAACCGAACCACTTTCTCCGCACATTGCAAAAGCAATGGCAGATTATTGTATGGCTCTTGCAACTCCAGAAGGTTATTCAGGCTATGGAGACGAACAGGGCAACTCTCAGCTGCGTGCAAAAATTGCCGAAGTTTTTTATCCAGGCATGGCAAATGCAGACGAAATTTTTATTTCTGATGGTGCTAAATGCGACATTGCACGTATTCAGACACTTTTTGGCTCAAAAGTAAAAGTTGCTGTTCAGGATCCGGCTTATCCAGTTTATGTTGACGGTTCTGTCGTTGTTTGTGCTGCCGGCAAAAACACTGGCAATGGCTACGAAGGAATTTCTTATCTTCCCTGTACTCCGGAAAATAATTTTTTTCCAGACCTTTCTAAAATCGAAAAAAATACTTTAATTTATTTTTGTTCACCAAATAATCCGACTGGAGCAACTGCAACAAGAGAACAGTTGCAGACTCTCGTTGATTTTGCAAATAAAAACGGCTGCATAATTATTTTTGATGCTGCTTATTTTGCATTTATCCGCGACAAAAATCTTCCAAAAACAATTTACGAAATTCCTGGTGCAAAGACCTGTGCAATCGAAGTTAATTCATTTTCAAAACCAGCAGGCTTTACAGGCGTTCGTCTCGGCTGGTCAGTTGTTCCGGCAGAATTAAAATTCGAAGACGGTTCTAGCGTAAACAAAGACTGGAACCGCGTTATGACAACTCTGTTCAACGGAGCTTCAAATGTTGCTCAGGCTGGCGGTCTTGCTGCCTTAGATGAACAGGGCTTAAAAGATATGACTTCTCAGGTTGACTATTACCTTGAAAACGGTCGTCTTATTAAAGAAACACTCGAAGGAGAAAACTTTAAAAAGGCTGGCGTAACAGCTTACTTTACAGGCAATGGTCCTTATGTATGGGCAAAATTCCCGGGAAAACCAAGCTGGGACATTTTTGACACAATTCTTGACAAGTGCCACGTAGTAACAACTCCAGGTTCAGGATTTGGACCTGCCGGCGAAAGTTTTATCCGCTTTAGTTCATTCGGACACAGAGCCGACATTCAGGAAGCCTGTAAACGCCTCTCTGAACTTGTTTTAGAATAGTAAAAATAAAAAAAAGACTGTCTGATAAGTTCAAAATGTCATTCCCTCACTCTCTGCGGGAATCTCAAACAAAAACAGTTTACTAGAAAAAAAAACACGGCAGTGAGTTTTTCTCAGTGCCGTGTTTTTTTTATAAATAAAAGTTTTAGAAATATGATTTATATCCTAAATTGAGCTTAAACTTCTGCGGCCATTTTTCGTCAGAACTTTCGCTTAATTTTGCCTGCAACATCATCTTAAAAGTACCGGACATAACCGGGAACGACAGATATGGACTTAATTTTACAATATAGCCCGTGCTGTAAAAATCCTTAATATCTTTTAATTCACCTAAAAAATGATCGTCGTAAGAAAACGATGTGTTAAAACCAAATACAAAATCAATATTTTTAATAAAAAGTTTGTCAGCAAAAATATTCAAGTTTACGCCCAGGTTTCCTTCAATAAATTCAAGCCTTGATTCCTGGTCTTCTGGAAAGTTAAAGAACGAAAGGTGAACCTGCGAAGCTGCAAGATGGAATCTTGGTTCAAAAACAAGGTAGAGGTCTTCGCTCGAAAAGTTTGAATTTGAATCTCCCTTTTTTAATCCCAAAGAATTAAATCCAAACTGTACAAAAAGTGAATTTGAATATCTGTTGCCAAGCAAAAAATCAATTCCGGTGTGCAGATAAAGTTCATCGATTAAGATGATAACATCTTCGTCTCCATTTTTATTTTTTGTCGGGGCTCCAAGACCCGTAATAAGGTCAAAGGTCATGTTTTTTAATGAACCGGCAAATCTAAGGTCAATATTTATCTGATTTTCGTTTGCCTCGTTTTCGTTGTTTTTATAGACATATCCGCCCAGCGAAAAAGGAAAATGATTTAATTTTGCAACATACGAAAGTCCAAATCCGTAAACAGAGTAGGGCGACGCACATTTGTTTCCAAGGTAGTTTTCTGTTAATGAACTTGTTATCGAAGCTATTCCAAACTGCTGAGACAAAAACTGATTTGTACCAATTGCCTGAAACGTTCCTTTATAAAGACTTACAAACTGAGTAATTCCCAGAAAAGGTTTAACGTATGTAAGAGAAAGTTCGTCAAAACAAAAAGAAGCATTTGTTTTTTCTGTAAGTTTTGTTTCTATTACATCTTCTGTTGTAATGCTCATTTCTGTTTTAAAAAACAGATTATTGCTTATATTGAACTGACCTTCAAAAAATCCTGTCAAAGTCATTATCGGGTCAAAAGTGTTTGTATCTGCGGAAGATTTTAATTCTCCCTTTAATCCTGCATTTCCGCTAAAAGACGCACCAAAAGCGCAGAGTGTGCACAGACTGTAAAGAGCAGAAATCAGAGTTTTTTTTAATATTTTCATAACATCCTCCAAAAAGGATACAACTATACTCTTTTAGTATCGGCAGAAAATCTTACAGACTTTAGAAAAAATTGAATAGAACCTTAAAAAACTGTGTTTGCAGATGTTTTATTGAAAAACAGACATTTTTTTGCAATTCAGTTGAATTTTTTTCTGTGTTGTTCTTATACGCTTATAAAAAAAATAAATTGTTAAACTTTTTTTATTGCTTGACTTTGAGTGCCTAACGGTTAAAATAATCCTTATGAGTGATTTTCTTGACGCTAACAACGAGGAACTGCTTAAAGACTATTTTTCAGAAGCTGAACTCATGGTCGATAATCTTGAAAGCAATATTCTTGCAATAGAAAACGATCCGACCAATCATGATGCTATTGACGAAATTTTCCGTGCAGCGCATACCTTAAAAGGAAACTCTGCGACTGTAGAATTTTCAGAAATTTCAACTTTTGCACACACAATGGAAGATTTGCTGGACGAAGTTCGTTCAGACCGTGTAAAAGTAAATGAAGATGTTGTAGATACACTTCTTAATGCTCTTGATATTATAAAAGCCATGCTCGAAGCTAGACAGAATGGTTCTGTATATGATCAAAGCGTAGACGATGTTTCAAATAAAATAAAATCTTTAATTCCTGCAAAAGACGGAAAGGCAAAAAAAACGGCTTCTGCGACTGTTTCTCCTTCTGTGAGTGCTCCAGTTGCTTCGCCTGTAAATAATTCTGCTTCTGCTGTTTCTGTAGAAATGTCAGAATTTGAACTTCTTGAATTAAAACAGAGTTGTCAGCCGGGACAAAAACTCTGGTCAATCAGCGTTATTTTTGACGAAAGCAATCCAATGAACAGCGTTGGAGGAATTCAGGTTTTTGCAGCTTTAAAATCGGTTGGAACTGTTTTAAAAACTACTCCGGATTTTGATGCCCTTTACGAAGATGAATTCCATAAAGACGTAACATATTATGTGGCTTCTGCAAATAATCAGGAACAGATAGAAGATGTTGCTTTCTTAGATGACGTAACATTGAGTGTTGACGCTAAATGTCTCGATAACGCAGTTGCAAAAGATTCTGTAGCTCCAGCTGCAAAGCCGGAAGTTGTTCAAAGTGTTGCAGAAAAAACTGTTGAAACTGTTCAAAAAGAAGAAAAAACTGCTGCTCAAGCTCCAGAGACTGTAACAGAAGAGCCAAAAGCTCCTGCTCAGAGTGCAACGCCTGCGGTTCAAAAGCCTGCTCAAAAAACAGCACCTGCTACAGGACACGCTCAGCAGAGTTCAATTTTACGTGTTGATTCAAAAAGAATTGACGTTCTTATGAACCTTGTTTCTGAGACTGTAATTACAAAGGCCTCATTTAATCAGAGTGCTCAGATGCAGTCGGATATGCTTGTTCATTTTCAGACATTGGATTCTTCTTTTAGAGAAAAAATCCATAAAATGTTTGAACAGCTGCCTCAATATCTCGAAGAAATTCAAAATGGTGTTGCCGTAAAAGATATTAGAAACAACATCATGCAGGAATATGGCGAAATTGCTGATTATTTCAGTTCATTTGAGTCAAAATTCAAGGATTTAAATACAAAATTCCATTCTGCAACTCAAAATCTTGGAAGAATTGCCGGAGAATTGCAGGAAGGTGTAATGAAGATCCGAATGGTTCCAATCAGTCAGATTTTTGACCGCTTCCCTCGTGTTGTCCGTGATTTACAGAAAGATCTTGGCAAAAAAGTTAATCTTCTTATCGAAGGTGAAGACACAGAACTCGACAAGACTGTAATTGATGATCTTATGGATCCAATTATGCACTGTGTTCGCAATTCTGTGGATCATGGAATTGAATCTCCGGAAGAAAGAAAACAGGCAGGAAAAGAAGAAACTGGAACTGTTCTGCTCAAAGCTTCTAACGAAGGCAACATGATTATCATTGATATTGTTGACGACGGTAGTGGAATTGATACAGAAAAAGTACGCAAAAAGGCAGTCGAACGTGGTCTTATTCACCCGAATAAGGTTTTAACCGAACAGGAAGCTGCAAACCTTATCTTTATGCCAGGTTTTTCTACTGCAGAAAAAATTACAAATATTTCTGGTCGTGGTGTTGGTCTTGATGTTGTAAAGACTATGATTGATAAATTGAATGGAACCGTTAACGTTACTTCTGAAAAAGGCAAAGGTTCAAAATTTTCAATCAGACTGCCGCTCACACTTGCAATTATTCAGGGGCTGCTCGTTCGCGTTGGAAAAGAAGTTTACTCAATTCCAATTGCTTCCGTAATAGAAAGCCATCGTATAAAGCGTGGAGAAATAAATACAATCGACAATTACGAAGTTTTGAATGTTCGTAATGAAGTAATTTCTGTTCTTCGTTTGAGCCGTTTGTTTAATATCCGCAACAACGACAACGGTGAATACTGCTTTGTTGTAATTGTCGGAACTCAGGACAAAAAAATCGGTATTATGGTAGATGCCCTTATTGGTGAAGAAGACGTTGTAATTAAGCCATTGCGCGATCAGTTTACACAGTCTCCTGGAATCGCCGGAGCATCGATTCTTGGTGACGGCTCAGTTTCGCTGATTATTGACGTAAGTCAGCTTCTTGAACTTGGAGTTCGTCAGGAAATAGAAGCCCGTTCTGAATATGGGGCTATAGGTTAAAAAGGAGACTTTCATGGCTAACGAAAATATTCAGAATCAGGAAACTGCAAACATAAATACTGCTCTTGCAAAAAATCTTGGAGCTTATGCAAGCATTGTTCCAAATGCAACTCAGGATTCTTCTGACAAAAAAGAAAAACTTGCTCAGATTGATTTTAAAATGGTTACATTCTCTCTTGCTGGAAAGGATTATGCCATTGACATTATGAAGGTAAAAGAAATTGCCAAGGCAGGACGTTTTACTTACGTTCCAAATACACTTCCTTTTGTGCTTGGTGTTTACAATCTTCGTGGTGATATTATTCCAATCGTAGATTTAAGACTCTTCTTTAATATTGATGTTGAAGAAAGACCTGACGGTTATCTTGAAAACATGCTTATCTGTTCTATTGGTGAACAGACTTTTGGAATCGTTGTTGACGTAATCGACAAGGTTGTTGGAATTCAAAAAGCAACGATTCAACCGCCACACCCATTGTTTGGCGACATCAATATTAAATATATTCAGGGCGTTGTTGAAGTAAATAACAGACTTTACATTCTGCTCGATATTGAAAGAATTTTTGGTTCAAAGACTGAAGCTCAGGCTATGGAAGAAGAATCTGCCAGAATGAGTGTCGTAAGAAATCAAAAAGTTCAGGTTAAGCCGATTGCTCAAAATGACAGTGTTCCGCCGGTTGCAGGTGATGCGACAGAAAGTAAAGAACAGGCAGAAAAAAAATCTGCTTCTTCTGGAGAAGATTTTAACTTTGTTGCAGAGTCCCTTGCTCAGATGCGTAAATTTACACTTTCTTTTGCAAATGAAAAATGGGCAAAAGAGCGTTTTTCTTCTTGGCAGAAAGAACGTGGAGAAACTAATACTCAGCTTGCCTCTGCAGAAGATGCTGATGCGTTCTTAAAACCGTTTTATTCTCCTTGTAGCGGTGGCTGGTGGACTAAAGAATATGCAGATTCAATCTTTAAGATTTTGCCAGATAATGCTGCAAAACAGATAACTGTCTGGAATCCTGGCTGTGGAAAGGGAATGGAAACTTATTCGCTTGCCTGCCTGTTAAAAAAGCGTTATCCGGAAGCAAAGATCAGAATTTATGCACACGACATTGATTTGCTCAATGTTTCTAATGCTCCGTTGCTTAGCGTTCCTGCTGATGTTGCTAACAACTGGTATGCTCCTTATGTTACGACAAAGGCAAATTCTGAGTTTACTTTTACACCGGAAATAAAAAATAATATAATGTTTGAATACCATGACTGCGCAAATACAAATTCTTTGCCGGTTTGTGATATTATTTTTGCCCGTGATTTAATTTCATTCTTGAGTGCAGGGGCTCAAAAAACTCTTGCAACTGATTTTGAAGAAAAATTAAAGGGTAATGGAATTGTAATTTTAGGTCAAAATGAAACTCTGGAGGGAATTGGCAAGTGGGAGGTCCACACAGACGGAGCAGTTGCCTATTTTACTAAATAAATTTTAAGTTGGGAGAAACTTATGAGAGTAGAATATATCAATCCATTTGTTGAAACTTCGTTTCAGATTTTAAAGGAAGTTCTTGGTGGAGCAGATGTAAAGCGCGGTGATTTGTATTTAAAATCTACTGCTATGCCTGTTATGGGAGTTGCAGCACTTGTAGGTCTCGCAGGGGATGTTGAAGGTCGTGTTCTTTTTGATATGTCTTTTGAGACTGCATTGAACATTGCTTCTAAAATGAATGGTGAAGTATTACCTGAATTTGATGATCTTGCAAAGGCTACAATCAGTGAACTTGCAAACTTGATTACAGCTCAGGCAGTAACAAAGCTTCATGAATTAGGATTTAAATTTGATCTTACGCCGCCAGCACTTTTTGCAGGCGAAAAAATGGAAATTGCTGCCCTTGGCGGACAAACAGACAGTGTAGAAGCACTTATTGTTCCACTTATTACTGAATGTGGAAAAGTTGAAATTAACGTCGCAATTCGCGAGCGCATGTAGGGTTTGAGGAGGCAACAGAATGAAAACTAAACAGGATTTCCCATCGATCAACGAGCGTCCTCCAGAGGGCGTAAGACTTGACGGTACAAAAATCCGTGTACTTATCGTTGATGACTCAATCTTTGTTGCAAAACAGCTTGGACAGATTCTTACTTCGGAAGGATATGAAGTTATTGCAACTGCTGTAGACGGTAAAGACGGTGTGGATAAATATAAGGAACTTTGTCCAAATGTTGACTTAGTAACTATGGATATTACAATGCCACGCATGGATGGAATTACTGCTTTGGAACAGATTATGGCTTTTGATAAAAATGCAAAGGTTGTAATGGTTTCTGCTCTTGGAAAGGAAGAACTTGTTAAAAAGTCTCTTTTGCTTGGTGCAAAGAATTACATTGTAAAACCTCTTGATCGTAAGAAGGTTCTTGAGCGCATTGGTGCTGCTTTAAAATAGTTTTAGTTTTAAGACGCTAAAATAAAGACGCGTAAACTGGCATATTGTCTGGTTTGCGCGTTTTTTTTGTTTAAAACTAGCCCGGATTGGAGGAGCGGCGCAAAGCGCCGGTGCGTAGCACTGGAGCGCGTAAGACGCGGAACTCCGGAAAGCCGGCCAGGACTGAAAAATGCTGATAAATACAAAAAACTGCGCGGGCGCGCAAACTGGGCTGGTGTAATTTTGTCTGTGGCTCCATAAAAAAAATAAAAAAAAGAGCATAATAGACTAGTTTTTTTAGATAGCCTATAATGAGCAGATATGAAAAAGATTTCGATTTTAGATTCAACTTTGCGTGACGGTTCACAGGGTGAAGGAATAAGTTATTCGGTTCAGGATAAATTAAATATTGTTCTTGCTTTGGATGAACTTGGTGTGTCTTTTATAGAAGCTGGAAATCCTGGCAGTAATCCTAAGGACATGGAGTTTTTTGCAGAAGTTAAAAAGCTTAAGTTACAGAATTCTAAAATTGTCGCCTTTGGTTCAACTAGAAGAAAGGATTTAGCTTGTGCTGAAGACTCAAATTTGCAGAGCCTTTTGGCTGCTGATACTGAATATGTCTGTATTTTTGGAAAGACATGGGATTTTCAGGTGACGGATATAATTCATGCAAGTTTGGAAGAAAATCTTGAAATGATAAAAGACACTGTTGCCTTTTTGACTGCCAAAAACAAAAAAGTAATTTTTGATGCCGAACATTTTTTTACAGGTTACAAGGCAAATCCTGAATATGCAATAAAGGCTTTAGACGCTGCGGTTGCAGGCGGGGCAATTTGTCTTTCGTTGTGCGAAACAAAGGGCGGGGCGATGCCTGGTGAGTGTTCAAGTGCTGTTTCTGAAGTTTTTAAGAAGTTTGGAAGCTCTGTTGATGTAGGGATTCACACTCATAATGATTGCGGGCTTGCCGTTGCTAATTCTTTGATTGCGGTTGAAAACGGGGCAACTCATGTGCAGGGCGTTTTGCTCGGGTTTGGTGAACGTACTGGAAATGCAAACCTTTCTACAATTATTGCTGATTTGCAGTTAAAGCTCGGGTATGAATGTATTCCGCCGGAAAATATAAAACTTTTAACTCCAATCTGTAAGCGCGTTGCTGAAATTACTAATATTTCGCTTGAAGCTGGAATGCCTTATGTTGGAGCGAGTGCTTTTGCTCATAAAGCCGGAATGCATATTGATGCTGTAATAAAAAATCCTTTTGCGTATGAACATATTGAACCTGAAACTGTTGGTAACGAAAGAATCTTTTTAATGAGCGAAGTTGCCGGTAAGAGCATGATTGTTGAAAAAGTGCAGAAATTTGACAGTTCGCTTACAAAGAGCAGTCCTTTGGTTGCAGAAATTGTAAAAAAGGTAAAGGAACTTGAACACCAGGGCTACCAGTTTGAAGGTGCAGACGCAAGTTTTGAACTTCTTGTACGAAAAACAATGGGAAAATATCAGCCGTTCTTTAAATTGCATTATTACAAGACAAGTGGAGAGTTTCCGCGTGTTTTGGATGATCAGAGTTCTTTTGCCCAGGTTAAGCTTGATGTTGAAGGAAATGCTGTTATTACTGCAGGTGAAGGCGACGGTCCTGTAAATGCAATGGATGCAGCTTTAAGAAAAGCTTTGGTTCAGTTTTATCCTGTTCTTTCTAAAATTCACTTAACGGACTATAAAGTTCGCGTTCTTGATGGAAAAGAAGCTACTGCCAGCAGTGTTCGCGTTTTGATTGAGTCGAGCGATGGAGAAAGTTTCTGGAGTACGATGGGAGTTGCAAGTGACGTAATTGAAGCGTCGTACATTGCTCTTGTGGATTCTTTTGAATATAAGCTTATAAAAGATCTTGAAAAAAAATATTCAAAAATAATTTAGGTCTGGTAAATCCGTGTCGGATTACAAAAATGGGGCTGTCTTAGAAGTTTTTAACTTCATAAAAGACAGTCCTTTTTTTTATGTCTGCATTAAAAAAACTGAATGCAGTTGAAGGTTTATTGTTTTTTTTGCCTGCTCACTCTGATAAAAAACATTTGTTATGTAAAATTGTTGACATATTACGTTTATTATATTAAAACTGTTATTAGTTACGATTTGTAACTAAAATGAATGTTACGGAAGTTTGCGTTAAATGCATTTTGCTGTGCAATATTCATTTGTCTGTTATTTGTGCCACGGACGGCACTTAAGACTGGATACTGCACAAATTGCATTTCAATTTGTGGCGCGACAGGATGTCGCACTAAAGCTAAAGCGCACGGCCTAACGCTAGCGCGTTAGGTATTTTGGCGTATCAGCCTTGCGGCTGTTACGCTGCGAGTTTGCTTATCGCAAACTCTTTATTTACGTGTGCGCTAAAAGCGCACGACCTAATGCTAGCGCGTTAGGGATTGTAGGGGCGGCGTAGCCGTTGCGTAGCAATGCAGGCGCTAAGACGCCGGAACCCCGGAAAGCCCGACGGCGCGAGTTTGCAGCGCAAACTCGCGAAGCAAAACGAAGTTTTGTGGCGAACGCCCAAGAAAAAACTTTATAGGAGTAAATTATGAAAAAACGGATTGTTTCTTTGGTTGCGGTTTTTGCATGTGCATTTGCTGCTTTTTGTCAGGTTGAAAATTACAAAACTTACGAGACAACGGATAAAAATGCGCCTGTTGTTTATTTTACGCGCGAGATTACGCCTGAAAGTCTTGTAAAAGTTTATAAGGCGATGGGCTGGCAGCCACACGGAAAAGTCGGCGTAAAAATCAGTACTGGAGAGCCTCCTGCTTCTAACTATCTGCGCCCTTCTTTGATCGGAAAACTTGTAAAGGAGGAGCTTTCTGGAACAATCGTTGAATGCAACACAGCTTATAGCGGAAGTCGTGCTTCGACTGCTATGCACAAGCAGGTTGTAAAGGACCATGGATTTTTGGATATTGCACCTTTTGATTTGCTTGACGAAGAAGGCGAAATGGAGATTCCTGTGAACGGCGGAAAGAATTTAAAATTTGATTACGTCGGCTCGCATTTTAAGAATTATGATTCGTATCTGGTTTTGTCGCACTTTAAAGGACATTTGATGGGAGGATTTGGAGGGGCAATCAAGAATCTTTCTATCGGATTTGGAAGCGGAACTTCCAGTAAACGTTCAGAAAAGGCTTTGATTCATTCAGGCGGAAGAAGCATTGACAGCGGTTTTTTGGGGATTTACACAAGGTTCGGCGAATCAGGATTTGTTTACTGAAAGCATGGCGGAAGCTGCTAAAGGCGTTTGCGATTACATGGGAAATGAAAAAGGAATCGCTTTTGTAAGCGTTATGAACAGAATTTCAATTGACTGTGACTGCGACGGAAATCCGCACGAGCCTGAAATGAAGGATATTGGAATTTTAGCTTCGACTGACCCGCTTGCAATTGACCAGGCTGCAGTTGACATGATTTTTACGTACAAGAACACGGAAGGAGATTCCGCAAAATCTCTCATAAACAGAATTGAAGAAAGAAACGGCCGCCACGCTTTGGAGCACGCCGAAAAAATCGGACTTGGAAAAGGCACAAGAAACTACAGGCTTGTTGAAATTAAGTAGAGTTTTTATAAGGTGCAAAATGTCATTCCC
>CAVJSA010000066.1:0-11271 GCA_963651875.1 Lachnospiraceae bacterium
AAACTCGTTATTTACGTGTGCGCTAAAGCGCACGTCCTTGCGCTGTTCGCGCAAGGGATTGTAGTGGCGCGCTTTGCGCGTTGCAAAGCAATGAAGGCGAATGCCGGAACCACGAAAAGCCCGGTACCTGTGTTTTTGAATAAAAACACAGGTATGCGCCCGGATTCTACTTTAAAAGATATTCAACAGTTGTAACTACACGGACACTTTTTTTGTCTTCAAGACCTGGAGCTGCATTGTCGATCGAAAAAAGTCCCTGAGTTGCTTTTTTAATTTTTCCAACCTTACTGTTTGAGTCCCGTGCAAACTGTTCAGCTGCAGTACGAGCATTCTGAGTTGCCTGGGCAATCATTTCCGGCTTAATGTCGTTCAGCTTTGTAAAATCATAGGAAATAAGGCCGTCGTATTCACGACTTACAGTAACTCCGCTAGAAACAAGGTCAAAAGAATTCGCATAGGCAGACTTTACCGCAGGCACTTTTGAAGAACGGACAAGAATTGTCTGCCGTCCAATGTAAGTATAGCGGATATTATTCTGATCCATGTAAGTGTTCAGAGAATTATCTGTAATTGCTGCCGGCAAAACTGTAAAATCTTCTTCCGACAAACCATGATCCGAAAGATATTTTTTTACAACTTCTGTCTTAGAAAGAACTGTTTTCTGCAAATCTGTAAGTGAATTGCTTCCGACAGAAAAAACAAGGTTCCATACAGCAAGATCTGCATCAACTTCTTTTTCTGCAAGTCCACGAACACTTACACTTCTTTCCGGTGTAATAATGTGTGCAAGTCCAAAAGAAATAATCACCGAGGCAATAATCAGTGATACCGAAAACAAAATTCCGTTTTTTGATTTTTCCATAAAATCCTCCTTATAAAAACTACGCCTGCATTACAGCTTTTGCAAGCTGGTCTGCACAACTCGTATTTTTTGTTCCGCATAAATTGCCTGCAAGTTTTGCAGAAATTTCCTGAGCGCTCATGCCTTCGCAAAGTTTAGAAATTGCCTTTAAATTTCCGTTGCACCCACCTTCAAACGAAATATTAAAGATTCTGCCTGTTTCGTCTTTTTCAAAATTGATTTTTTTAGCGCAGGTTCCGCTTGTTACATAAGATATTTTTTCCATAAAATAAAGTGTCCTCAATCAAATATCTTAACGACTTTTGTTATGATTTTAAAGTTTTGACGATTTTTTCATTGTGCCCGCAAAGAGAACCTTAAACAGATCCGGCTCAATTTTTTCTCCGCGGAGTTTTTCTGCTTCTTCGTAAACTTTTAAAATGTCCTGTGGCAATGTTTCCTGTTCGCCTTTTAAGGTTTGATACGGAGAATCTGTTTCAAGGAGAATTCTCTCCCTGTTAAGACGCTTTACACACTCAATTGCAGATTTTTTTCCATTAATTAAAGGCTTTCCAAACGAAAAAAATGCATTTACACCTTTTTGCAACATGGAAGCAGCTTCTAAAAAAGTGCCCGCCCAGGAATGAAAAATAACCGCAGGAACTTTTTTTAAACTCTTTATGTCGCGAAAAAACAAATGAGTGCATTTTCGGCCATGAACTACAAGAGGTTTTTCGTATTTTATTGCGCACTCAAGCTGAAATGCCCAGGCTTTTTCCTGATTTTCTATATTCGACTTAAATTGTTCTGTAAAAAGGTCAAAGCCACATTCACCGATTGCGTCAATTTTATTGTTTTCTAAAAGTTCAATTAAAAAGTCTTTTTCGCTAAGGTCAGGATTTTGAGGATGAATTCCAAAGGAAGTTAAAAAATGAATATTTGAATGCTTTTTTTCGGGAGAGCCACAAATAGATTCAATTATTTTATTTTGTTCAAGAAATTCACTTTTAGAAAGGGCACATGCAAGGGCTGTATATTCTATTTGTTCTGGGAACTCTGGGATTTTAGAATGAACAAGATGCATGTGGCAGTCAAAAATCATAATTTACTCTTAAGGCGCGAAAAAATAAAAAACGCTTAATATTTTTTTTATTATACCGAAAATTTTAATGTACGGAACATTTAATTTTGCGGCAAATCCGCGGGAGGAAAAACAAATGGGTACATACACTTTAAAAAGCATTGGAAAAACAACAGACTACATGACTGTAGTCCGCGAAATGGATGACGGTTACATTGTACGCATTGTCCGCGACGAAGACGGATACGAAGACGTTACAACAGATTTTATAAGCAAGGCTCTGTTCGATTCCTGCATCAGAACAGGATACCTTACAAAGGTTGCAGCTGCTGTAGAAGCTTCTGCTTAATTTGTTTACAGATTATTTTCTGCTAATTCTAAGGCTGCCTTAAACCGTGTCTCAACAGACATTTGTTCGGGCAGCCAATTTATTTTTATTTCCTTCTTTTCCATTCCACGGAACCAGGTTTCCTGCCTTTTAGCAAACTGCCCGATTGCAAGATTTAAAAGTTCAAAAAGTTTTTCTTTTGATTCAATTTTGCCTTCAAGATATTCACTTACAAAACGGTATTCAAGACCAAGGCTTTCAAGACGCTGCCAGCTTGCCCCGTTTTTATGCAAACCTTCAACTTCTTCGATTAAGCCTTCGTTTAAGCGCGTCTGTAAACGCTCAGCAATTCTCTGGCGGACTAAAGGACGTTCAAGAGTTGTGCACATAACAAGAGGCTTTACAGGTGGCCGAGCAGCAAGAGTTTTTTCTTTTAAAACCTTGTATTCTTCGGACTTATTAAAACGATTCAGCAAAATTGCCTTAACGAGTCTTTCTTTGTCTCCAAATTCGCTCGTATTATGAAGCTTTTCTTTTTCCTTAATTAAAATTGTCTTTAATTCATCGTAAGAAAGTTCGAGCAGCTTCTGTTTTTCTTCCATGTTTTCGCTAAAAGGAATCATGTCATAATTATGCAGGATCGAATCCACATACATTCCAGTTCCGCCGACAACAATCGGCAAAACCTTGCGCTTTAAGCAATCTGCAAATGAATTATAAAAATCGCGGGTAAAATCAAAAAGACTGTATTCGTAAGAAAGGTCAGCAACATCAATAATGTGGTAAGGAACATTAAAAACGCCGTCCACAATTTTTTCTTTTAAGGCAGGATTTAACGCAAGGGCTAAAGACTCTGCCATTTTAAAATCTGCCAGGTCTTTTCCGCTTCCAATATCAAGCCCACGGTAAACCTGTCGGCTGTCCGCACTTAAAATTTCGCCGTTCAAACTTGCGGCAAGACGCACGCCGATTGCAGTTTTTCCGACGGCAGTCGGCCCCATCAAAAAAATACAGTTATAAGACATCAATCTTCCTTAACGCGCGCCCCGCAAAAGCAAGGCGAAAAACAAAGTACAAAAACAGCTCGCACGCCCGGCACTTTTTACAGAACTCGGCAAACAGCGCACTTTAAATATTCAGACTTTGGATAGCCTGCAAGAACAGGATGGTCAGGGCCTGCACCATATTTAGCAAGAATCTGCACTCGCTTTTTAGAATCCTGAGCCGCCTTCATAATCATTCCGTAAAAATGTTCAGAATCAAAAAAGTATGAACATGAGCAGGTGACTAAAATTCCGTTTTCTGTTAAAAGACGCATTGCACGCAGATTTATTTCTTTATAGCCACCATAAGCCTTTTGAATATTTTTTGCATTTTTTGTAAAAGCCGGAGGATCGAGAATAATTAAATCAAACTTTTCGCCCTTTGCTTCGTACTCTTTTAAGGCATCAAAAATATCAGCACAAACAGCCTTCATTTTTGATCCAGCCTTATTAAGTTCAATATTTTTGTTAATCATTTCAACAGCTTCAGGGCTTAAATCTATGCTCGTAATTTCTTTTGCTCCGCCTTTAAAACAATTAAGCCCAAAAGAACCAGTGTGACTGCACGCATCAAGAACTTTTTTGCCTTCTGCAAGTTTTGCAACCTGTTTTCTGTTGAATTTCTGATCAAGGAAGTAACCCGTTTTCTGACCGTGAGCAATATCAACTTCCAAAAGGACATCATTTTCGCGAATCGTTATTTTTTCTTCCCGAGCTTCGCCAAGCCAGCATGCTTTTTCTTCCAGGCCTTCTTTTTCGCGCACACCTGCATCATCACGTTCAAAAATTCCATAAGGACGAATAATCTTTTTTAAGGCTTCCAGAATTTCTTTTCTAAAAACTTCTGCACTCAACGACAAAAACTGAACTACAAGATAAATATTCTTTTTTACGTCAAAATAGCGTTCAACGATAAGACCAGGAATCAGGTCTGCTTCTGCATAAACAAGACGATAACTGTCTTTCATGTCGTAATAGAGTTTTCTTAAATCGTAAGCATCCTGAATTTTCTTTGTGTAATAGCCCTGAGCATCATTCATAATCTGATCGGCATGTTCTTTTCCAATAATGCGGACAGTAATCTTTGACTTTTTATTTATTACACCAGTTCCCAAAAAACCGCCGGCATTTGCAAAAACTTCTACAACTTCGCCGTCTTTTACCATGCATTCTTCAAGGCTAGTCTGTTTTACTCCACTTTTTGAATCAAACTTTACATGGTCAATTTCGTTATCAAAAACCCACGGAAACCCCTGGGCAACTTCAATTTCTTCTCTTGGTTTTAAAAATACTCTTGCAAACATATTTTTTCCTTTTTTTTTCTTTGGGCGCATCTGCCACAGGTGGCAGACTGGGCTTTCCGTGGTTCCGGCTTTCGCCTTCATTGCTTTGCAACGCGCAAAGCGCGCCACTACAATCCCTTGCGCGTCGTGCGCTTTAGCGCACACGTAAATAACGAGTTTACTACTGACATCCTGTCAGGCAACAAATGCTACGCATTTCTTGCGGTCAACTGCCTTTACGTGCCGTCCGTGGCACAAATAACCGACGAACGAACATCTTTACAGTCTATTCCTTGCGCAAGCAAGGACGTGCGCTTTTAGCGCACACGTAAATAACGAGTTTACTACTGACATCCTGTCAGGCAACAAATGCTACGCATTTCTTGCGGTCAACTGCCTTTACGTGCCGTCCGTGGCACAAATAACCGACGAACGAACATCTTTACAGTCTATCCCGCGCGCGTCGTGCGCTTTAGAACCCGTAATCGGATTCTTCTTTCTGCTTTTTGGCTGGCTGGTAAACCTGGCTAAACACTTCCATAGCCTTAGAAACGCTCACAAAGTTTATTCCGCTCTTAACAATTTCTGGAATTTCTTCAAGGTCGCGTTCGTTTGCCTTTGGAATAAAAATTGTTTTAATTCCATTGCGTTTTGCAGCAACAGTTTTTTCTCTCAAACCACCAATCGGCATTACGCTGCCTGTTAAATCAAGTTCGCCGGTCATTGCAACATGAGGCTTTACAATTCTTCCAGTCAAAAGAGACATAAAGGTTGTTGCCATTGTAATTCCTGCGCTTGGACCGTCTTTTGGAGTTGCTCCTTCCGGAATATGCAGATGAATTACATTCTGTTCAAACCAGCTTTGCGGTTTTATCTTGTGTTCAATCGCATACTGCTTTACAAAATTAAACGCAATCTGAGAGCTTTCTTTCATAACGTCGCCCATCTGACCAGTTAAAACAAGTCCGCCCTTATTATCCGGGAAGCTTATTGCTTCTATCAAAAGCGTGTCGCCACCCATGCTTGTCCAGGCAAGCCCGATACAGGTTCCAGGAACTTCCGCCTTTTTTATTTCGCTTTCGTCAAAAACAGGTTTCCCAAGATAACGATCAAGGTCTTTTGCGTCAATCGTAAAAGTCTTTTCGCTCAAAGTTTTTGTTTCGTTATTCTTAATTTCTTCTAAATCGCTGAGTTTTTTTATGTCCGCAGGAATTCCAGAAAGTCCTTCTGTAACAATTTTGCGGTGAATGCGGTCAATGCATTTTTCATAATTGCGCACACCGGCTTCGCGTGCATACTCTTCTGCAATGCGCGAAAGGGCCGCCTTTGTATATTTTACCTGTCCTTTTGCAAGTCCATTTTTTTCCAGATTTTTTGGAATCAAATACTTACGCGCAATTTCAAGTTTTTCCTGATCAATGTAACCGGCAAGCTGAATTATTTCCGCTCGGTCAAGCAAAGGACCAGGAATCGAGTCGAGAGTATTTGCCGTAAGAATAAAAAATACATTGCTTACATCAAACGGAAGATCTAAATAACTGTCGCGGAAAGAAACATTCTGTTCAGGATCTAAAACTTCGAGCAGTGCACTTGCAGGGTCTCCCTGAACGCTTGAGCCCATTTTATCAATTTCGTCAATCATAAAGACAGGCGACTTTGTTTTTGTAATTTTTAAGCCCTGCAGAATTTTTCCAGGCATGGCGCCAATATAAGTTCTGCGGTGTCCTTTGATTTCGGCTTCGTCTCGCATTCCACCAACGCTAAAACGGTAAAAAGGTTTATTCATTGCTGTAGCAATCGAGTGTCCGATCGAAGTTTTTCCAACTCCAGGAGGGCCAACCAAAATCATTATTGAGCCCTTGTTGTCGTTTTTCATTTTGCGTACGGCAAGATATTCAAGGATTCTCTTTTTTACATCGTCCAGACCGTAATGGTCTTTTTCAAGAATTTTATAAGCCTTTGCAAGATCCAATTTTTCCTGTTTTTCTTCGTTCCATGGCAGGGCACAGACAAGTTCAAGATAGTTGCGGCTTACAAAATATTCAGAAGAAGCCGGATCCATAAGCTTGAATTTTTCAAGTTCGCTTTCTACACTTTCTTTTACTTCGCCTTCAAATTTAAAGCCTTCAATCTTTGCCTTAAATTTTGAATAATCGTTTCCTTCGCCGTCAGCACCAACTCCAAGTTCGTCCTGGATTGCCTTCATTTCTTCGCGTAAAAAGTATTCACGCTGATTTTTTTCGATTTTTTCATTCAGTTCATTCTGAACTTTTTTCTGCATGCGAAGCAGTTCCTGCTCTTTTTTTATAAATACAAGAACCTGCTCAAGGCGAGAGCGGATATTTGTTTCTTCAAGAACTTTCTGCTGTTCAAGTTTGTCAACGTTCAAAATCGAAGCAACAAAATCGGCAATTTTTCCAGGATTGTCGATATTCACCATATTTAACCGCATTTCTTCGGAAAAAAGCGGATTATTGTCGCTTATTTCTTTCATTTCGCTGATAAGAGCGCGGGTTAAAGCTTTAGTTTCAAAAGTGTCGCTTTCTTCGTCTTCAAGATAGTCAACAAGGACTGCAATCGGAGTTTTTGGCGACAAAGTACGTTTAATCTTAAATCGCTTTATTGTAGAAACAAAAATATTTACTCCACCGTCCGGCAAGTTGATTTTTTTAATAATGCGGGCAACCGTTCCAATCGAATACAAATCGCTTATGTGCGGCGTTTCGGATTCATTTTTAGTAAGGATAAGACCAATAAAACCATTGCCACTAAATGCGTCTTCGACAGTTTTCACATCATCAGAATTAGAAATCGTAAGAGGCGTAAAAATTCCAGGAAAGATCGGCCGGCCGTTAAGGGCTAACAGAGGAAGCCTTACAGGCAGAGTCTGGTCAATCGAAATAATTGAACCAAAATGATCGTCTTTTGCTTCCTTTTTTTTGCCAGCAATCTTCTTTTTTTTAGAAGCTGTTTCTTTTTCTTCAGTTTTTTTGTTCTGTCCGTCTTTTTCCAGAGTTACTTCTATATCAACTGGAACATCGTTACCGTCTTTATTGTCGCTAATTATATTGTTTAATACTTTTTGAAGCTGCTCTGTTGCTTCTTTTATTGTACTGTCAAAATCTTTGTTATCTTTGTTATCGTCGTTATTATCTTTTGCCATATTTATAATTTACTAACAAAACATCTGCTCGACAATATAAAAATCATTTTACAGCAAGGTCAGAACGTTCAAGGGCAGCCGTTAAAAAAAGTTCATCCTGGTACCAGTCAAGAATAAGCGAATAAAAAGCATCGTTGTATCCACTGCTTTTTGCAAGAATTTTGTAAACAGTTCCCGTTTTTAATTCTCCGGCAGGAATTTCTTCCAGCAGCACCCACTTGCCACGGTACGAAAGATAGAATTTTGTAGATTTTGTAATGTCTTTTCCGCTTTCGCTGTCATAGCTTTGTGCATGCACTTTTACCGGGCGGGTTGCTTTTTCAAGATTTTTAATATTCAGGTTTATTTTTTCGCTTTTTACTTCGAGCGTCTGCCACATAATATAAGGGCCGACAGCAATTTTTATGCGATACTTTCCAGGACGCAGATAAACAGGATAAGTTTCGTAAGCCTTTGATTTTTTTTGTGTAAAAACACGGCGGCTGTTATTTACTTCTGGAATTTCTTTTCCGTCATCAACAAAGAAAAACGCCCTTACAGGTAAATCGCTGTCCACCGAAGACGTAGACGGAAGAGTCATATTCAAAACAACGCTTTTATACCAATGGCTCAAAACGGTTTTATGAACATATCCCTTATTCCATACCCAGCCACACAAAAAACAAAACAAAACACCAAGAATAATTCCGGCAGTAATTTTTTTACCGCGTTCACTTTTGCGTTCAAAGGTTGGAATGGCGAACTGTCTTTTTGTAAGAACCGTCTGTGCAAGTGCAATGCGGATTTTGTGAGTGTCGTAATGCGAAAGATACTTTTTTAAGATTTTTATAACAGATTCAATTGACTGAAAGCGTCTGTCAGGATTTGCCTTAAGCATTTTTTTTATCATCCGGCAAATTACTTTTGGAATAGACCTGTCAATTTTGCGTGGATTTACATAGCGTCCTTTTTTTATTTTTTCGAGGGTTTCTTCGTTTAGAGAAGAAGGAAAAGGCTTTGTTCCTGTGAGCATTTCGTAAAGCATAACACCCATGGAATAAATGTCCGCCCTTTTGTCTACGCTGCGGCTGTCTGTAATCTGTTCTGGCGACATATAGGCAGGAGTGCCGAGAGTAACTCCGTGCTGGGTTAATCCGTCGCTAACCTTTGCTGCTTCCGTTTTACTTTGTTCGCTTGTTTCCGACAGTTCTTCTTCGCTTTCTGAAGAAGCAATTCCAAAGTCTGCAAGTTTAACTTCTGCACGTTTAGAAATTAAAATATTGCCCGGTTTTATGTCTCTGTGAACAATACCGCGCGCATGAGCAAATTTCAGCGCCATGCAGGCATCTAAAAAAATCAAAAGTGCAAGTTCAGTTTCTAAGGCAATCTGTTTATCGAGAATCTGGGCAAGCGAAAGTCCTTCGACAAATTCTTCAACAATATAATGGCTCTGTCCTTCAATAAAATAATCGAACAGGTGAACAATAAAAGGGCTTTGCATATCAAGGAGAATCTGGGCTTCTCTCTTAAAACGCTCTTTTACAATCTTATTGTTGCGGATTGTAAGTTTTTTAATTATTACCATACGTTTTAAAGAAGGATGAACAGCCTTATAAACCGCGCCCATTCCGCCCTTTGCAACGAGGCCCATAATTTTGTACTTACCAATCATTTCAGGAATTTTTTCTGCCATAGTTCTTCCTTAAACAAATAATACTCTCTCGCCGAAAACCAGTCTCATTCACCCGAAACACAGACAATGTCAGTTTCAGGATTAAATTTTGAGCCTGGTCTGACAACTGCAATATTTTCTTTTTCAGGATTATGTATCTGAATATACTTTCCGCTCTGCCTTAATTCAACATTTTTAAGAACCGGTCTGTGCCCGCCAATCCACACTACGTTTTTTAAATTTTTTCCGACAAGATTTTTTATTGTCTTAGAAACGCTCCCTTTTACGGCTTCTCCGTTTGCAGTCCAGGTTAAAGCATAAACCGCCTGAGAGTTTTTTCTGTAATTTATAATTTTAGACTTTGTTAAAACAACAGCCGGTTCAGCGTGGCTTACGACAAGGTTGTCAAAAACTGCACACAACGGCAGGGCATGTTCAAGGCAGCTCCAGAGATAAATAATTGCGTCGTCGTATTGTTCAAAAAGAAAGCGGTAAAACATTTCGCCTTCGCGCGCAAATTTATAAAAAGGATGATTTCCTCTGCCCTCTTCGTTGAGCACATTTTCGTGGTTGCCTTTTAATAAATGAAAATTTTCCGGACAGTTGAGCTTTAACGTCATAAGCATTTTAAAAAGCTTTAGGTTTTCAAGCATTTCTTCGTTCATTTCCGGACTAAAAATTACACCGTTTTTATATTGTGCATAAGCTTTTTTCCAGCGCGCACAGTTTCGTGTTTCTGAATGAAAAACATCGCCGACACAAACAAGATAAATAAGTTTTTTCTGGCAGGCTTCGAGAACCGAATACTCAGAATCTTTAATCTTAATTTTATAATTTAAAATATCCAGTAAAAAATAAGCACGTGCATGAAGATCCGGCACGACAATTACAGTTTTCTGGTTCTGGTAGTTTTCGTTATTTAAATCTTCTTCTTTTGTACAAAAATTCAATAAACCGCCAGAAAGTTTCTGTTCAGACTTTTCTTTCGGGCGGTAAAAAGAATCTTCATTTTCGAGGAGACAAAGAGTTTTAGAAATCAGTTCAAAAAGACAGTCGTACGACGGAAACTCTTTTGATTCAAAAATTTCTGTAAGACAGGAAAGCAGATCCACAATAAAAAGCTAAACCTATGCAAAAACGAGATTTACAGAACCAATCGTAATTTTGTCGCCCTTGTTGAGCTTTACATATTTATCGTTTGGAATCCGCTTACCGTTAATAAAAGTTCCGTTTGTGGAATTTTCGTCTTTTATAAAAAAAACATCTTTTATTTTCTGGATTGTAGCATGCATGCGGCTGGCAAGTTTATTGTCAACAACAATGCTACATTCAGGGGAACGTCCAATCGTCATTTTTGCAACTAAATTGATTTTTTTACGGTTGAACATAAGATAAGAAACCTGGCTAGAATCAGCAATTTTTTCCAGGTGCTGACCAACCGGCGAACTTGTAACAATAGTAGTATCCTGCATAAGTTAAATTATACAACTCAAAAGAAAGCGTGTAAAATTCCTGCAAACATCGTGTATACATAAAAAGTGGTTAAGATGGAGCCACAGGCTCTGCGCTGTCTAAAACAGTCTCTGCCGGCTTTGCGGAGTTCCGGCGTCTAACGCGCCTACAGTGCTTTGCACCGGCTCGCTACGCTCGCCGCTCCTCCAATCCGGGCTAAAAAGTTACCTTATGTTTTTTTGTCATTGCCTTAGATTGTCGGGTCAAGCCCGACAATGACACAAGAGGGGCACGGCTGACTGTCATTCCCTCATCTTGACTTACATTGTCATGGGGCTGTCTTGTAAGTTTTAAAACTTTAGACAAGACAGCCTTTTTTCATGTAATTCTGCATATTTTACGATTTTCTGATTCTTCTAATCAGGATTT
>CAVJSA010000067.1:0-11038 GCA_963651875.1 Lachnospiraceae bacterium
CGCAACAGAACTCTTATATCAAAAAACACGCTTAGAAGAACTCGCAGAAGAAAACGTAGAATTAAAATCAGCTCTAAAAAAATTTGAATCAAATTTTTAAGAAGATTCCCCGGTCAAGATGCGGGAATGACACTGTTTATTTTGTCATTGTCGGGCTTGACCCGACAATCTGGAGATTCCCTGGTCAAGCCAGGGAATGACATTTAAAACTTATTAGACGTCCCGCTTTTAATAACTTTATACTGTTATTGCCGGACTTGCTTCTGGATTTTTATGTTAATTTATTACACCAGTTACTGCTAAAACAGAAATACTTGTCGAAATTGCCGACAAAATCGTCGTAAGCACAGGCGCATACTGGTTAAAATAGTACAAACCGCTGTTTGCCTGGGCATCGATTGTCATTTCCGGCAAAATAAATTCCGTCTTTTTATGTTTTTTTCCATTAATGTCGGTAATTGTAATTGCCTCCATTGCATTCTTCTCTTTTATAAAGCCACCGGCAAGACCAATGTAATAATCCCATGTTCTGTCCGGAATATATGGATAGCGCCCAGGAGAATAAACTGCTCCAGAAACATTTACAAAGAACTGCTTAAACGGTACAAGCAAAACATCGTTGTACTGTAATTCAATTTTTGCATAATACGAATCATCGTAGAGCATTGTTTTTAAGTTTAAAGGAATTGTCTGATTTCCGCGGATAATATAAGCATTTTCCAAATCCGAAACATTCGTAAATATGCTTGAGTGGGCTCTTACAAAGTAAGCATAATCTTCGCCATTATTAAAGCGGAATGGAATTTTCGTAGAATCGACAAGATTAGTATTAGTATTAGTATTAGTATTGACTGCACCTTCGACAAAGACAACTGGTCTTAAATCCTGGTAGCTGCTAACCGTAACTTCATCGTAGCACAAAAGTTTAAAATTGTCATTGTAAGCCTGCTCGTTCAGATAAAGCTTTGCGCCAGCGTCGTTTTTTCCGTTAAGAGGACGATAAAGTTCAATTCTCGAAAGATCGGCAAGAGACTCTAAACCATTGCCATAGTAATTAATCAAATCTTTTAAGTTTTCGCCGTCTAAAAGTTCATAATCCCCAGGACGTTCAACAGCGCCCTCAATAGTAACTTTACGGTTAATTCTGTTTACTATAATTTTGTCGCCTGGTCTAAGATATGGATCCTGAGACAAATCGCCTTTACGGTCTGCAAGGAACAGGTCGTAAGAATTAGATTCTCCATTTTCTGAAACAATCGTAATATTTCTTGAAGAAGAATGAGCAGTAAAACTTGCTTTAATAAATGTAGAAAGACGAGTTAAAGCCCAGGCATTTTTTTGTACTGTAGAATCTACTTCTCCAGTAATTGTTACACGAAAAGTTGCAGGAGAAGTAAGAACAAACTGAACGCCACCCATCGGGTAGTTTTTCTGAACAATCGCAGTAACCTGATTTTTAAGTTGAATATAAGTTAAACCTTTACAGTCAATAACACCAAGGTTTGCAATTCTTATTTTATAAGTTGTGTCCACAGGAATTGAATATGTGACAGGTGTTGTTCCGGCAGCAAAAGCAAGTGTGTAAACATCGCCGGAAGTTACCGGATAAGAACTTTCGGACATTGCAAGCTGTGCATCTGGCAAAGAGTTTGCTTCTTTTCCGACTATAGATTTAGAACTGTTTGTTGCCTTATTGTCTGTCGCCTCATTGTTTGTAAGATCTGCTGTGTCATAAGTCATGGCAAAACAAAAAGTGGCATTCATTAAGCACAAAAGTGCGGCTGCTTTAAGTTTGTTTTCTAAAATTTTCATAATATCTCTCGATTTTTCTTAGTTTTTCGGTTTAAGGTTAAGTTTTCTTTGAGCTTCAGGGTCATTGCGGATATTGTCCCAGGCATTTAATGCAAAAGCTGCAAAAACAGAAATGAAAAATCCTGCAAATGTTGCAATAATACACAGTTTACCACGGCTCGGCTTACTCTTCATATCTGGAATTTCTGGGCGTTCAAGAACCTGGAAAACAGGCTGTTCACTCTGCATTTTTACTTTTAAAAGTTCATACTGAGTTTTAAGCTGTTCGTAAACATTCTGCTGAGCCTTTAATTCCATTTCGATTCTCGAAGTTTCTATCGAAACATTTGGACTTCCCCAGACAGTAATTCCCTTGTTTACAGAAGCTCCAAGATTCTGTGCCTCTCGTTCAAGTTTTAAAATTTCTTTGTAAGTTGCTTCTACGTTAACTTCAAGATTCTTTTTTTCAATACGATTTGAATCCAGACCAAGTTCATCAAAGCGGTTTTGCATCCAGTCAACTGCAAAATTTACTACATTGCAGGCAAATTCAGGATCAATATCCGTAAAACTGATCGAAAAAACACCGCTGTCTTCGTCGTAATTAGAAACAAGAGTTTTCATTAACTGCTTTCGTGTGCTTGCAACAGGAGATTTTTTTACCTTATAGCGTTCTGCAAGATTGAATTTTTGAGCAACAGCATCAAGATATTCATTTGAAGTACTCAAATAAACTGCAAGAGCACTATGAGAAGACCCCTTACTGCCGCCAACACTCACTCCCGCAAGACTTGCAAGAGAAGAAAGGCTGGAAGAAATTCCACCCGAAGAAGAATCTTCTTTAATAAGCATATGTGATGTTGGAGAAAACTGATTTGGTAAAGGAGATTTTTCTGGCGGAAGTTTTAAAGATATAATGGAAAAAACAACAGAGCCCGCCATACAAAGAACTGTTGCAATAATAATCAGCCACTTATAACGCAGGAGAACGGCAATTAAATCTAATAATGAAATTTCGTCGTCCTGAACATTTACATTATTTTCATTTTCTAAATTATTCATTTGTAAAATATATAAAAAATAAACAGTTAATTCAATCTTAACTAATTATCGCCGAAGTTTCCGGTAAGAATGTATCCGCTGTCTTTGCTGTCTGTCTTTTCTTTTGATTTTTTCTGTGTCGGTTTGCCATCTGCTTTATAACGTGTAGCAACGGTCATTTCTGATTTTATTTCATCAAGAACCGGATTTAATGCCTGGAGCACGCTAGAAAGAACAAACATAACTTCTTCATCAGTGTCATCGCATTCAATAAGTTTTTTGTATGCATCGTACATTAAAATATATGCATGGTTTAAATTAACATATTCACTGTTATAAACATCAACTTTTTTCATAAAATTCTCCTTACAAAAACTCCACGTTTTTATCACAGTTTAAATTTACTATTACCAATTTAAGGAAAAAAATGCCTTATTTCAATAAAAGTAAAAAGACACTTTTGCACACTTGAATAAATACGGGGGGGGGGGTATAATCTGAGCATGTTTTTCAGTTTTTTTAACTCGTTCAGACAAAAAATTTTAGTTTCTTCTATATTATTACTTGTGCCTTTGTGTTCATTTGCGCAGCTTGCCGAAACTGCTACAAGTAGCATAAAAGAAGAAAAAAGCCTTTTTTCGGGTAATGCACAACTTGCAATGTCTTCTAAAGATTATGTAGTTACAGCAGGCGACACTTACGCCCTTTCTTTTTATGCCAGCGGAACGGCAGTTTCTTACACAATTACGATTGACCCTACATATAAAATTCGTGTTGCAAACCTCGGTAGCATAAATTGTGCCGGAATGAGTTTTGTTCAGTTAAAGCAGAGTATAGAAAACCTCGTAATGCAGAATTATCCTTTGAGCGTTGTAACTTTTGTAATGCTGCAGCCAAGCAGTTTTAAAGTCGTAATCTGCGGAGAAGTTAAAACTGTTCACGAGCAGAACGCCTGGAGTTTAAACCGTCTTTCAGACATTCTTGGAGCCGCTCAACTTACAGAGTTTTCTTCTTTGCGTAACATAAAAGTAACAGGTTCAAACGGAAAAACAAAACTGTGCGATCTTTTTAAATCTTCAAGACTTGGCGATTTTTCTCAAAATCCGTATTTGCGTCCAGGCGATAAAATCGAGTTTTCGCGCTTTGATCGCAAAGTTTCTATTAGCGGAGCTGTAGAACGAGAAGGAACTTACGACATTTTAAAAGATGAAAATCTTTTTGAACTTATTTATTCTTATGCTGGTAAACCAGCAAAAACTGCCGATTTAACTAGAATCAGGCTTTTGCGCTTGCAGGACAACGGAGAGCGTCTTACAGAAATTTCTTTTTTGACAGAAAAAGAAATAAAGCAGAATTTTAAGTTACAGGATGGGGATTCAATTTATATTCCTTCGACAAGCGATCTTACTCCATTTATCGAAATTACAGGAGTTTTCGGAAACGAAAGTTCCAATGCTTATGATCCCAGTCGCTACACTGTAAACCGCACCCGTGTTAATTTTTATCAGAATGAAAAATATTCTTCATTAATCAGGAGAATTTACGGCTCGTTTTCTGTTTTTTCGGACCTCGAAAAAATTTACATTACGCGTAACGGTAAAGAAATTTTGATCGAGGCCGATAAAATTATGGACGACCTAACTTACGAAAGTCCATATTATGTTCAAAAAGGCGATGAATTAATTATTCCTTACCGCCCTCTTTTTAATGCAGATCAAAGAGGACTTGATTACTCTGCTGAATAACCAGAAACTTCCCGCTTTATTTTTAGTAAAACCCAGGTTCCTAAAACTACGGCCAGAGCTCCACTTAAAAAGTTGCTCACGCCCATTACAATTCCTGCAGCTTCGCTACCGTAGTTTGTAAATTTTTGCAGAAAAATTAAAACCGGCACACGGAATGCAAAAATGCGGCAGAAATTCATAAAAAGGGTAATTTTTGTTTTTCCAAACCCGTACATAAGAGAAAGAACGGTTGCGTTAATTCCAAGCGGAATTGCGCCCCAGGCTTCCCAACGGTAAATTGATTTTATTATTCCCTGGAATTCATAATCGCTGCCTGCAAAAAATTTAGAAAGCTGTTCAAGGCATAAAAGAGAAAGGCTCATTAAAACTGCACCCAAAATAAGATTGCAGATAAGTTCGCACCAGAAAGCCTGTAAAGTGCGTTCATATTTTTTTGCGCCTTTATTCTGGCTTATAACTGCGCTTCCCCCTTCCTGGAATCCGTTTTGCGGCATTGTTGTAATTCCGCCAATATTGTTTGAAATTCCAAGAGCACCAACTGTTTTTGGCCCATAAACCGTACACATTGAATTTACAATTACTTTGCCCATTGCAAAGGCTGCTTTTTCGATAATAACCGGCACAGAAAGTTTTATCATTGGACTTACAACTTCCTGCTTAAAAGAAATAGCATTTACGGAAAAACTAAAAAGATTTCCTTTATTTGTCATTATAATTATTGCAAGGACAAAAACTATTAACTGCGAAACAAGAGTTGCAACCGCAATCGACGTAATTCCATAATGAAAGATGTAGACAAAAACGGCTGTCATTGCAAGTTTTGTAAGTACGATTGCAATATTCATATAAAGAATGCGTTTTGAATTTCCGCGGGCGCGTTCAATAGAAATATAAATATTGTTAAAAAAAGTAATTACAAGGGCTAAAATTTCTATTCTAAAGTAAGTGCTTCCAATCGAAATAAATTCTTCAGGAGTTTTCATTAAACGCAAAAAAGCAGAAGCTCCTGGAAGCAAAATTAAAAGAAGGGCTCCGCCCAAAATTGCACAAAGGGCAACCATTGTAGAAACTCGCCTGCTTACAAGTTCCCAGTCGCCTGCGCCGTAGGCTTCGCTTACTTTTATACTTGCACCAACAGCAAGACCACTGCCAAGTGCAGAAAGCATAATTTGAATTTGACTTATATAAGCAACAGAAGAGACAGCGGTTGAAGAAATATGAGCCGCCATCATCGTGTCAAAAACTTTAAAAACCTGGGTTAAACTCTGATAAAGTGCAAGTGGAATGCAGACGTAAAGAATTACGTTCATCATTTTTGCATTAAGTGAAAACTCTCTGAATTTTTCGTCTTTTTTTGAAAGCTTTACGTTCATTTTGTTCCTCGTTACAAATACAGTATTAACCAAAAATAAAATGTAAAAAAGAGTGAATTTTATGAAAAATCGCGTTAAACTACAGAAAAATTGTGATTTTTTTGCGAATAAAAAAATCCTACGCCGGTATGGAGCGCCGCCGCAGGCGTTCTGCTGACATCTGGCATTTAATATAAAAATGACAGTTAGTCTGTTTACTGTGCTACGGACGGCACATAAAGACGGTTGTGTCTGACAGATGTCAGCAGAATGAAGCGACAGCGTAAGCGCGGAACACCGGAAAATGTTTTTAGCAGGGCGCAGACTGTTAAATAAAAATAACGTAAACAAAAGAGCGTCCAAAAGAGAAAAAAATGGGAAAAAAACTTTTTGACAGCACAAGAAACGGTTTTTACCGCGAAAATATTCAGGATTTTGACATTGTTTTTAAGGATTCGACAGAGAGCATGGGCTTAAGTCATTATCATCCGTATTTTGAGCTTTGTTATGTTCAAAAAGGTCAATGCCGGATTTTTGTTGAACACAAACTTTTTTGGGTAAATGCCGGTCAGCTTGTAATTTTGCCTCCGTCAACCCTGCACAGAAGTCAATACGAATACAAAGAGCCGGCACAACGCATAAATGTCAGTTTTACAAAGGATTTTGCACAAAATGCCCTGGGGCAGGATGCCGATTTTTTGCAAAAAACTTTAACGCTTGGCAAAATGTCTTTTAATGAAGAACAGCGTATTTTATTTGAAGATGTTTTAAAAAGGCTTCTTGAAGAAAATAATAAAAATGATGCATTTTCTTCTATATATAAGCATGGATTGTTACTTACTTTATTTGCCCTAATTGGTCGCAATGGAACAAATTTAAAAAAAGAAGAATTAATTGATCCGACAACTGCCAGTGTTCAGAATGCGGCAAAATATATTTTTGAAAATTACGACAGGGCGGTTACGCTGCAAAAAGCAAGTGAAGTTGCAGGAATGTGCGACACTTATTTTTCAAAAAAATTTCTGGAAATTACAGGCTACGGTTTTAAAGAATATCTTACGAATGTGCGCATAAAAAAAAGCCAGGAAATGCTGTTGAACGGACAATTAACAATAACTCAAATTGCTCATTCCTGTGGTTTTAGCGATGCAAATTATTTTGGCGACGCATTTAAAAAATACGCAGGGTGTTCGCCCCGGGAATTCCGTAAGCAGATTCAAAAACGGCAAACACGAAAACAGACGGCAACGGGCAAGTAATAGGCAAGCGACGGGCAGTATGTCAAACAGTTGGCAGGCAGGCAAGTAGCAACTGTTTACTCAAGAGTGGTGAAAAATAAAATATCTTTACAAAAATAAATTTAGTGCTAGACTGAATTTCGTTGGTGATTTTGGAAATCTAAAGTAAATGATTTCGATAGTTGGTTTTACTCCTTTGAGGTTTTTTACTTTGGGTTTTATCTATTTTAGAGCAAAGCAAAAACTATGCTGTCCGCACTAACGCGGGGGAGCATAAGGAGGTGTTATAAAAATTACATCCGTGTAATTTTTATAACTGCAATTTTTTCAAACGGTGTTTGAAAAATTGCTATTCAGCACCTCCTGTGCTGCTCGCTAACGCGGTGTTTCATAAGGAGGAAATTATGATATCTTTCTTTGCTGCTCTTGTGATTTTGATCGTGGGGTATTTTATCTACGGCAGAATCGTAGAAAAAATTTTTGAACCAAACGACAAGGCAACTCCTGCCATTGCCAATCCGGACGGCGTTGATTATGTTCCAATTTCAACTCCAAAAGCGTTTTTGATCCAGCTTTTGAACATTGCGGGACTCGGTCCTATTTTCGGCGCGATTTCCGGTGCAATGTGGGGTCCAAGCGTTTACATCTGGATTGTCGCAGGAACATTGTTTGCAGGAGCTGTGCACGACTTTATGTCCGGCATGCTTTCTGAGCGCAACGACGGCGCTTCTATCTCGGAAGTTACCGGCAAGTATCTTGGCCCTGTCATGCATAATGTAATGCGTGTCTTTTCTGTAATTCTTCTTGTAATGGTCGGCGTTGTGTTTATGGTCGGACCTGCGGGCCTCCTTGCTCGCCTTACTCCAGAATGGCTCGATGTTAAATTCTGGACAATCATTGTTCTGTGTTATTACTTCCTTGCAACCCTCCTTCCGATCGACAAGATTATCGGTCGCATTTATCCGATTTTCGGAATCCTTCTGATTGTCATGGCATTGGGAATCGCAATCGGAACAATCATGCACTCAGGCGAGCGCCCGATGATGGAATTTACATTCAAAAACCTTTATCCGGGAACAATGGACAGCGCTACCGGAGCAATAACAGACGTTAAGCCTATTTGGCCTCTCATGTTTATTACTGTTGCCTGTGGCGCAATTTCTGGTTTCCATGCTACACAGTCTCCGATTGTTTCGCGCTGTATCAAGAGCGAAAAAGAAGGACGAAGAATATTCTACGGAGCAATGGTTGCAGAAGGAATTATCGCGCTGATTTGGGCTGCTGCTGCAGTAGCGTTCTTCTGGAACAAAGACGGAAGCGGAACAGGTCTTTCTGCGCTTAAGGCAATTGGCGGTGGAAACTCAAACTCAGTTTACGACATGTGCGTTGCCCTGCTTGGAAAGGTTGGCGGCCCGATAGCCCTTCTCGGTGTAATTGTATGCCCGATTACTTCCGGCGACACTGCGTTCCGTGGCGCAAGAATGACGATTTTTGACTGGTTCAAGCTTGACGAGAAAAAACTTAAGGTTCGCCTTACTGTGGCAGTTCCATTGCTTTTGATCGGCTACCTGATTTCGTTTGTAAACTACAACGTAATCTGGAGATACTTCTCATGGTCTAACCAGACTCTGGCAATGATTGTTCTCTGGGCTGCCGCTGTTTACCTTGCGACAAACTACGGACCAAATCCAAACCGCTGCTGGCTCGCTGCTGTTCCTGCAACATTCATGTCTGCAGTAAGTATTACATATCTGCTGTATGCTCCTGAATGTATTAACCTTGGTTCAAAAGGTTTAACAGGTCTTACAATTTCTTATACAGTAGGCGTTATATTTGCATTTATCTTCCTTGGAATCTTTATATTTACAACATATCTGCATCCTGCAAAGAGCCTTGAAAGACAAAATAAAGTAAATATTGACCCTCGAGCAAAGGTAGAATAAAAATAACAGGTATTTATTACTTTAAAAATAAAACCTGTGGTAACCTTTAAACGTGGTCAGGAAAGAGATGAGGACTTAACACCGACCGCGCGAAAAGGAGACGCTTATGTTGCCGACAAAAAGATCTGACCTTTCGAAGGTCAATAACTAAACAAAATCTACCTGCAGAAAAGCAGGAACTTAATATGTTGCCAGCCATTGATGCTGAAGCAATTTAGATACCGGGATGAGCTCCCGGTTTTTTTTTGCCAAAATTGATTTTCGATAAAAACAGACAAAAAGAATAATTCATTTATAAAAGCCTATTTTTTTTAATTTTCCTTAAATTTCTTAGTAATTATGTTAATATAAAGCGAGGTAAGACTATGTTTGATGATGAAGATATTTATACAACTAACGATGATGACACAGATGATTTTGATTACTATGTTTCTTACATCAGGGCACTCGAAGAAGAACAGGTAAGCAAAAATGACATTGTTCTGGAAATTATGGACGAATTTGACTTAGAAAGAAGCGAAGCTGTAAAAGTGCTTAAAAAATATTTGAGTAAAAAGTCAGATTTTGAAGATGATGACGAAGACCAGGACGACGACGTAGTAGAAGATGATGATTACGGCGACGGGAATACTGAATTTTGAGTAAAAAAACACAGGCAATTTACAGTTTAATCGATGATTTATCTGACATTAATGCACAATTGCAGACAATAGCGCAGAGTTTTTCTTCTCAACGTGAATTAGAAGACCTTAGTTTTAAAATGAACCAGGATTTAAAAACTCTGCGATTCTGGTTTGATTCAATTTATGCCTATAACGGAAAGTCCACGAGCATTGCAAAAAAGAATTCCAGCAGAGAAAACGGCAAAAAAGGCGGGCGGCCGCCAAAGAAAATTACTTTATTAAAGCGCAGAAAAACAGAGCTTAATGACACTGTAATTCCAGAGCTTGAACATAAAATAAAATTTTCAGATGATAACGCAGATTTAGAAAATCTAAAAAGTGAATTAAAAAAGGCACAGGCAGAATTAAATACAATCCTGCTTGAATTAGAAAATTATTCTTCTGCCAAAAGTTGAATTTTTAGCCTGGTTGCTAAAATCTATTGTTAAAAATCAATCGCCTGAAATTAATTCAGGATAGTTTTTCTTTGCAATGTTCCAGGCTTCCATATCAAAAAGAACAATTACTGCGTCCATTTCTTTTGCAAATTCCAGGATTGTATCCACTGCAACTTTTAAGGCTTCTTCTTTTGGGTAGCCATAAACGCCAGCGCTGATTAGTGGAAAAGCTATGCTTTTACATTCATTTAACAATGCAAGCGCAAGTGAATTTTTATAACAACTTTGTAACAGATTTTTGCTTTCTGTTGGAGTATATTCATAATAAACAGGTCCAACTGTATGAATTACATAGCGGGCTTTTAAGTTATAGCCTTTTGTAATTTTTGCTTCGCCAGTTTTACAGCCGTGCAATGTCCGGCATTCTGCTAAAAGCTCTGATCCTGCAGCATTATGAATAGCACCGTCAACGCCACCGCCTCCCAAAAGAGAGTTGTTTGCGGCATTTACAATTGCGTCTACATCGTAAAGGGTAATATCACCACGTTCAATTTTTAAAGCCATAATTTTTGCCAGACTTTTTTAATCCTCAGGCTAAGCCTTCTTCGGATTCCTGCGTTCTGGAAAGTTCGGCATTTAATTCGTTTTGAATTCTCCGAGCCCCTTCGTGGTATGCGTGAAAGGCAACTTTTTTAATTTCGTTCTTCTGATTTATCGGTAAAACCAGATTTTCAAAGTGTTTTTTCCAGTAATCGTTAAAAGCTTCTTTTACATCTACGTCTTTCATGTTGTTACCTCCAGAACAAATGGTTTTAATAACGTTATTTTAAAAAAAAATTAAAATCGGGTCAATTATTGATACTGGAAG
>CAVJSA010000068.1:0-10894 GCA_963651875.1 Lachnospiraceae bacterium
GCAGCCACCATACAAAGAAGCTACTTAAACTGTCCTAAAAATTGGGGTCAGTTCAGACTTTGCTGGTGTCATTGTCGTGCCCCCCTTTTGTCATTGTCGGGCTTGACCCGACAATCTCCGGCGTAAAAAAGATTCCCCGGTCAAGCCGGGGAATGACACAGTGTCATGTGTGGGAATGACAGTAGGGGTGTCATTATCGGGCCTGACCCGACAATCTACAGCGTAAAAGAGATTCCCTGGTCGAGCCGGGGACTGACACAGTGTCATGTGCGGGAATGACATTTTGAACTTTTTAGACAGCCCCATCTATCTGTCAGATGTGCAATAGATGCTGAAAATAAATTCAGCATGACATTATTTTTTACGTAACTTAAGCCTTTTATTTTATAAGCTCTGACATTTCCTCTTTTGTAAAAAGTTTTGTATTGCACAGTTCACTTGCAAACTGGCTTATTGATTTATTAAAAAGAAGAATGCTTTTTGTTCCTAAATGGCAGTCAATTTGAGAATCGGCAAGGGCCCGTAAGTTTTTTGCTTTTTGCTCTGTGTTTGAATTTGAGTCTGGCGTAAAGACCGTCTTAATTTGTTCCTGCCTTAAAATATAAATAACGTCTTTGTTGTCTGCAAACCTGTCCATCTGGACTATTGTCTGTGGCACAAAAGTTTTTAAAAGAGAAAGAAAATCCTGTAACGAAGATTTTCCAGCGTTTATTTTTAGGTTTAAGTTTTTTAATAAGGCAGAGTCTGCAAGGCTTTTAAAAGTCTGGGGTTGTTCAAAAAATTTTTTTCCGTAAATGTACAGGCCTTTAAAACAGCCTGATTTCAAAAATTCCTGAGCAAGGCTTAAAGTATTTTTATCTGCATTGTCGGAGTTTATCGAAAGGAAAGGATTTAATTCTACTTGAGAATCGTATTTTTGCTTTGTGGCCTGTAAAAGTTCTGCAAAGGAAGAAACTGAACCATAACGGCTTAAAAGCTCAATATTTATTGCGCCGTTGAGCTGTTTTATATTGTCGCCGAGAGACTCAGCAATGGAAAGGCAAATCAGTTTTTGAACGTCGTTTTGACAGCCGATTTTTAAAAATGTGTATTCTTCTATTGATTTTTTTAATTCTTCAGAAATGCCTGCATTGTTAACAGGAAAATCCGGAATGTAAAATCCAGCCCAGGTTACATAGGAAGAATATCGCATTCCGAAATTTAGTGTTGAATGAAAATCTGTTTTTGGAAGTTTTATAAAATCAGCAACTGATGTCATTAATTTGCGTTCCAGGCATTTTCTACGGAAGCATAAGCCTTTTGTTTTTCGTCTTCGCTCAAGAAAGAAGCCTTAAAACTATTTAAAATTACCTGCTTTAACTCGGCATCAGTAAAATTCATTTCGTTGTAAGCGTTCCAATATTCGTCTAAAAGTTCAACTCCAAAGAAAAGAGGATCGTCTGTGTTGAGTGTTACGAGCATTCCCCTGTCAAAGAATTTTCTGAATGGATGTTCGCTCAATGTTTTTACGTATTTTTTTGTAAAAACGTTGCTGGTTGGAGCAACTTCAAAAGGAATCTGTTTTTCTGCGCAGAATTCCATTAATTTTTCGTCCCGGACAGCAGAAATTCCGTGTCCGATTCTTTGTGCATGGCAGATTTGAATTGCGTCCCAAATAGATTCCGGTCCCTGATCTTCGCCAGCGTGGGCTACTGCGTGGTAACCTGCATTGAGTGCGGATTCAAAAACCGGGCCAAAATCTTTAGAAGGACCTTTTGATTCAGCGCCTCCAAGACCAATTCCAATAAAGCCGTTAAAAGGATTGTCTGTAAAAAGCTTAAAGTTTTGTTCGGCGTTGGCAAGACCAAAGGTGCGGCTTACGTCACCGAGCAGGCGGACTGTAATTTCTGTTTCGTCCTTTATTTTCTTTAGATTTTTTTCAAAATTTTCTGCCATTTCTGGGTAAGAAAAACCTTTTTTTATAAAGGCAGAAGGAGCAAAGAAAGCTTCGCAATGAGTAATTCCGTTGCGCAAAAGATAATTTTTTAAGTCTTCAAAAACAAGGTCAAAATCGCTCACCTGTGTAAACAAGTCCTGAACCTGTAAAAAGGCTGCAATAAAACCGTTAAGGTCAGAATAAGAAAAAAGAGCATTGAGTTCTTCGTCCGAAAATTCCTTATTATTCTTTTTTAAGTAAAGTTTTTTAATGGAATCCCGGCTGATTACAGCTTCAATGTGAATGTGAATCTCTGCTTTTGGAATTTTTTTGTAAAATGAATAAAATTCTTCTTTTTTCATAAGTCTCTTTCCTTCTTTGCGTTTTTCGACAGACTTTTACCTTTTTATCGGCACAAACGGCTTAGTTCTTTAATTGGGATTCAAGTTCGCAGACAATCTGTTCAAAAGTGTCCAGTGCATCTTGAATTGGTTTTGTTGAAGACATATCAACTCCGGCAATTTTTAAGCTTTCGAGCGGATAACGGCTTCCTCCAGACTTTAAGAATTTAAAGTAATCTTCTTTTTCCTGTTCTCCGCCTTGAGTTACACGTTTTGCAAGTGCAAGGGCTGCAGAAATTCCTGTTGAATATTTATAAACATAGAAAGAATTATAAAAATGAGGAATTCTCAAACCTTCCATGTCGCTTTCTTCTTCAAAAATCATTTCCGGACCAAAATACAAAACTAAAAGGTCACGGTAAAGCTGGCGCAGATTTTGTGCATTGAGCGGAGTTCCGTTTTCTACAAGTTCGTGAGCCTTAAGTTCAAACTCTGCAAACATTGTCTGGCGGTGCAGGGTTGCAAGAATGTCGTCTGCCCGCATTGCCAGAAGGTAAGCCTTCATTTCTTTTGTTCTGGCATTTTTTAACAGATATTCAAAAATAAGTTCTTCGTTAAAGGTAGAAGCGACTTCGGCTTCAAAAATCGTGTAATCGTAGCACATAAACGGATTGTTCGTTTTTGAAAAATAAGAATGCATTGAGTGTCCGCCTTCGTGTGCCATTGTAAATACGTCGCGGATTGCATCGTCTTTATAATTTAAAAGAATGTACGGATAGCCTGTGTATGCGCCCGAACTGAATGCGCCAGAGCGTTTGCCTTTATTTTCGTAGCGGTCAACCCAGCCATTTAAGAGTCCGTTGCACAGAATGTCTGTGTATTCTTTGCCAAGCGGAGCAAGTGCGTTGCGACAGATTTCTACGGATTCTTCGTAAGAAGTTTTTGTTTCTACATCTTTTACGAGCGGAACATAAACGTCGTAATGGCGAAGTTCTTCAAGTTTTAATATTTTTTTGCGCAATGAATAATATTTGTGCAGAGCCGGCAGGTTTTTGTGAACTGTGTCGATAAGATTGTGATAAACGCTCGGATCGACTTTGTTGGAATACAAACTTGCTTCTAAGCTTGAATTAAATCCGCGTGCGCGTGCATAAAAAATGTCAGAATTAACGTTGCCTGCATAAAGAGAAGCAATTACGTTCTGGTGCTTTACAAAAGATTTATAGAATTTTTTATAAGCGTCTTTTCTTACTTCGCGGTCTGGATTGCGGATAAAAAGAGAAAAAGTTGACTGTGTTAAAGGAAGTTCCTTGCCATCGACTGTAACACTTTCAAAATCTAAATCTACGTTTTCTAAAAGAGAGAATGTGTTGCTTGCAGTCTGTGTTGCTTCTGCGGAAAGAGATAAAATTCTCTCTTCTTTTTCGCTTAAAGTATAAGGCTTTTCGTGTAATTCTTTTTGAACAAATATTTTATAGTCGGCAAAGTCTTCGCGTTCAATCCAGAGATTGATTTTTTCGTCTGGAATTGCCATTAACTCAGGCGAAAAAAATGAACTTTCGGCTCCGGCTTTTGAATAAGCCATCATTGCCCGGCCTTCCATGTCCTGAGCCTTGCTGTCGCTTTCGTCGGCTGTGTGGTAAAGGCTTGCATAGCAGTAAACAGTTTCTAATTTTTTATAGAGAGCTTCGTAAGCTTTGAGTGCGTTTAAAAAAGTTTCCGGCGAATCTGCCAGGTGTCCTTTAAAATCTGTAAAGTTTTTAAGTAGTTCTGGAACTAAAGAAAGGTCTTTTTCCCAGTCTTCGTTTGATTTGTATAAAGTAGAAAGATCCCATTTATCGTTTGCAGGAACTTCCGTGCGGTTTGGAATAGTAGAATTTGACATAAAAAAATTATAACGCAATGAGTTTTCTTTTTCCACGATATAAAAAATACAAAAAAGGACAGACGCCGTTTTAACGCCTGTCCTTTAGTTATAGCAAGCCCAAAATGCCCTTACCACACGTGGGACAAGATTGTCGGGTCAAGGTGAGACAATGACACGCTTATTGGAATTCCATACGTGGACTAATGTCATTTCCGCATTTGCCTTTTCCTGTCATTCCCACACTTGATGCGGGAATCTCATAAAAAACTGTCATTCCACGGCTTGACCGGGGAATCTCTTTCTGCAATAGATTGCCGTGTCGGTTCCCGGTAATGACCGACTATGTAAGATTGTCGGGTCAAGGTGAGACAATGACAGAAATACAAGCCCGACAATGACAATCTTTTACTTGCCTCTTTTATTTAATAAAGCTTACATGCTTGCAGATCTCTGCAATTGCTTCGTCCTTGCGCTTGTTAAATTCAACCTTGTTCTTTTCGAACATATTGTTGCCCTGGGCGTCAATCGAAACAATCAAAGGTCCAAATTCCTTAACGCGACAGTTCCACAGAGTTTCCGGCATTCCAAGGTCGCGCCACTCAGCGCGTACGATTTCTTCAACTTCCGTTGCTGCGACTACGGCGTTTCCGGCAGGGAAAACACAGTGGATTGCGCCAAATTCCTTGCAGGCGCGCTCTGTGTTTTCTTTCATACCGCCTTTTCCGATAATTACGCGCACGCCGGTAAGCTTTACGAACTCGTATTCAAATTTTTCCATGCGCATGCTCGTTGTAGGTCCGACAGAAACCATCTGGAATTTGTCGTTTTCGAGCGGACGGATAATCGGGCCTGCGTGGAAGATTGCGTTGTTGCGCACATCAACCGGCAGTTCCCTTCCTTCTTCTACGAGACGTCTGTGAGCAACGTCGCGGCAGGTTGTCATGCTGCCGTCGAGGTAAACAATGTCTCCAACTTTAATGTCTTTTAAGTCTTCTGCTGAAACCGGAGTAATCAGCACTTTTTTTCCATTTCTAAGTTCTACCATTATAATGTTACCCCCGAATGAGTTGTGATTTTGTAGTTAAGGTCTTTGTCAAAAACAATATGACCACGTCTGTGACTCCAGCATCCGACATTTACTGCAACGCCGATTGTAGAAGGGTGCCGGGCTGTGTTTTCAATGTTTACGCCCATTACAGAATACTTTCCGCCCATTCCCTGAGGACCTAAGCCGATAGAGTTGATTCCGTCTTCGAGCAGTTTTTCCATCTTTGCAGCTCTTTCGTTTTCGTTATGAGAGCCGATCGGACGCATAAGAGCTTTTTTAGAAAGAAGGGCAGCAGTCTCTACAGAAGTTGCAACGCCAACGCCAACCAAAAGCGGAGGGCAGGCATTCAAACCGTAAGAAGTCATTACATCAAGAACAAACTTTGTAACTCCCTCGTAGCCTTCGCCAGGCATTAAAACCATGGCTTTTCCTGGAAGAGTGCAGCCGCCGCCAGCCATGTAAGTGTAAATTTCGCATTCGTCGCTGTTTGGAACAATGTCCCAGAAAACAGTCGGAGTTCCTTTTCCGACGTTTTTGCCAGTGTTGTATTCGTCAAAAGTTTCAACGCTATTGTGGCGCAAAGGAGCCGCAAATGTCGCCTGAACTACAGCTTCCTTTAAAAGAACTTCAAGTTCGTCAATTAAAGGAAACTTTGTTCCGCATTTTACCCAGAACTGCAAAACACCGGTGTCCTGGCAGCTTGGTCTGTTAAGTTTTACCGCAAGCTCCTGATTTTTAAACATTGTGTCGTAAATTGTTTTAGAAAGAGGGCTGTCCTCTTTTTCTCTTAATTCCTGAAGCTTTGCAATTACATCGTCCGGCAACTTTTTTGCAGTGTAGGCAATAAAGTTAGCCATGTAATCAGTCAGCTTTTTAACCTGTTCCTCTTTTGACATTTTTGTACCTCCAAAAAGAATTGTTCTGTTTTTATGTTTTTTTTTCAGGCGTTCCCGGTGCTAAATCGCGCCGGTCGGGTCTTTCATGGTTACGGCGTCTTACGCGCCTCCGGTGCTGCACGCGCCATGGATGGCGCTACTGTAACTTACGCACAAATTGTGTACTCAGTTTGTGGCAGCGACAGAATGTCGCACCCATTACAGCCCCTAACGCGCTCCCTGTCGCATGTTCTTTTCGATTAACCTGGAAAGAACGGATAGAAAATCGGAAGCAAAATCATGCTTACGACAGTTGCTACAATAATCAGCGGCAAACCGGCCTTTGTGTAGTCAAGGAAGGTATAACCGCCTGCACCGATAACCATTGTGTTTGCAGGCATTCCGATTGGTGTTGCATAAGCGCATGAACCGCCGATTACACAAGCCATCAAAACTGCGCTCGGATCTGCTCCGATTTCGTTTGCAATCGAAAGACAGATTGGAACCATCAAAGCAGTTGTCGCAGTGTTGCTCATAAAGTTTGTAAGAATACAGCAGAGCATAAATACGGCAAAAGTAAGCAGATATGGCGAAGGATTGTCGCCGAGCAGGCCGATTACCTTAGAAGCAATCAGTTCACCTGCGCCGGACTTCTGCAAGGCAGAAGCGAGCGAAAGCGTGCCACCAAAAAGGAAGATTGTTTTTAAGTCGATAGACTTAATTGCGGCTTTTTCAGAAATTACGCCGGTCAAAATCAAGGCAAGTGCGCCGATACAGCCGGTAATGTGCAGCTTAATTCCAATCTGCTTTTCAAAAATCATTCCGAGAAGTGTAAGAACCAAAATTCCAAGCGAAAGCCACTGCTTCCATGCTGGAACGTTAGAAAAATCAAGGTTTTCGTCAAATCCGGAATCTTCAGACGGAGTGCGCTTTGGAAGAAGCTTTGGACCTAAGAAAGCAAAGAAGATGATTCCTACAATAAGAATCGGGCCGCCAACTTTAGCATAATCAAAGAAAGCAAATTCCTTGCCCATGTTCTGCATTGCAGACTGCGCAATAAGGTTTCCAGGAGCGCCGATCAAAGAAAGATTGCCGCCCATTGCCGCAGCAAAAACCAGAGGCATTAAAAGGCGCGAGCGGGAATATCCAGACTTTGCTGCGATTCCGATTACAACAGGAATCAAAACAGCGGCAGTTCCCGTGTTAGAAAGAAATCCGCTCATTAAGCCTACTATTACCATAATGGAAACAATAAGCTGGCGCTCAGTCTTTGCAAAATGCGTTACGATTCCGCCGATTTTGTTTGCCATTCCGGTTTCAAACAAAGCTCCGCCGACAATAAACATTGCGACAAAAAGAATTACATTGCTGTCAACAAAACCTGCAAAAGCGGTTTTCCAGTCAAGAACCTTTGTAACTACAAGTCCTACGCAGACAATCATCGATGTTACACCCAGCGGAATTTTTTCCCAGATGAACATAACAATCGCAAACAGCAAGAACAGTAATGTGATAGTTGCGCTACTCATTTGTGTACCTCCAAACGTCCGGCATGCGCCGGAAAGTGTTTTCCTCTTTGATAAAATTATCAGACAGAAAACTCATTTTGAAAAATCACAAATTTTAATGATGTTATAAAAAAAACTTATAAGGCGGGGGGAGTAGGCGTGGTGTGGGCGCACAACGATGAAGCAGTCAGATTTAACTAAAATTTTTACAGATTGAAGACTGTCTAAAATGCTGTATAATCAGTTTTAGGAGGCAGGACATGGAAACATTGACATTAAAAAAACAAGCAATCAACATTATAAATGAACTTTCTGATAGCAAAATTCAGGCTGTCGTGCAGTTTGCACAGTTTATCCGGAAATATGACAGTCCTGTTTTACAGATTGAAGAAAGCAAGAAAAACACACTTGCATCTTTATGCGGTTCAATCGACGACAGCTCTTTTAAAAGACCTTCACAGCCTCTGCTTTCTGACGATGCAGAAAGAAAAGTTATATAGTGTATTTTCTTGATACAAACACATGCATAGATTTTCTGCGGAATCTGTCAGAAAGTGTACGGAATCGTTTTCTGTCAATTCCTCTAAATGAAATAAAAATTCCTGTTGTAGTAAAAGCAGAACTTTTGCTCGGAGCATACAAAAGCTCTAAATCAGAAACCCTTGAGCGGACAAAACAATTTTTAGAACTGTTTGAAGTAATTCTTTTTTCAGCTGAAATGTCCTATACCTACGCAAAAATCAGAAAAGAACTTGAGTAAAAAGGAAAAACAATTGGTGCAAATGATTTATTTATTGCCGCAGCGGCTTTAAATAAAGATGCGATTCTTGTTACGCATAATACGAGCGAATTTATCCGCATTGCCGGACTCGATCCGGTAATCTGTTGCAAGCCTAAGAATGTAATGCATGATGCTCTGCTGAATTTTTTGAAAGAAGATAAACACAGTATTGATTCATGCTGACACCTTCTTTTTTAGAATCTTCTGCCAGCGTTTTGTGAAGTGTTTTTGGAAGGCGAAGTTTGAATTGCCCGGAATATGATTCAAGAGATCCCGGTTCGTTAATATTTATATGTCCTTCAATTGCAGCTTTTAACCATTCTTTTTTTGCTTCTTTTGCATTTAAAACAGCCGATTCAATAGTTTCTCCACATGTAATACAGCCTGGAAGTTCTGGAAATGAGGCAATAAATCCACTTTCGTCAGTATCCGGCACAATTTCAAGTTTGTAAGGAAGTTTCATGTATTCTTCTAATGTTTTCATCCTGTTATCTCCTTGTTTTGATTTGCAGTTTCTGCTTCAACTATATCCCTGACCATTTTGACATAGACGGTTTTAATTGGTTCATGTTTTGGAATTGTAATAGGATTGCAACCTTCTTTTCTGAATGTATAATGGCTGCTTCCTCCTTTTGGAGCCGTTATTGTGTAGCCGTACCTTTCCAAAATATTTCTAAGTTCTTCAAACCGCATGTTTTTATTCAAGGATTTTATTTTAGAAAGAAGTTTATCCCACTGAGACATAATTTATTATAAATGGTGTTATATGTGGTGTCAATTTTAATAAAAGCTATTGCAGGGTGGCTGGCCAATAAGAAAAACATAGCGCCGCATTGCCGGAGTCGATCCGGCAATCTGTAATTTTCTCATTTTTCTCACAATTTTCGTTTATACTATTTACTATGATAAAAAAACTTTTTGCTGTTTTACTTTGTGTTTTTGCACTTGCTGCCTGTCGTAACAAAATAGATGCCCGTTCTTTTATTCTTGAAAATTCAAATAAAAAACAAAGCGTTGTAATGCTTGCCGTTCACTCTGGCGACATTCAGCTTTTAAAAGACGTTTTAACTTTTGGCGCCGACGTAAACTCCCTTTCTTCCGGAAATGTTTCCCCTTTAATGTGGGCGTGCCGCAACGGAAACTTTAAGCAGTCGCTTATTTTAATTCAAAACGGAGCTGACATAAACTTAGAAAGCGCAGAAGGTATGACCGCTTTAGAATATGCCTGCCTTTCGCAAAATAAAGAACTTGCAGAATTTTTAATTCAAAATGGGGCAGACGTAAACCATGTAAACAAAGGAGACATGACACCTCTTATTACAGCCTGTTCAATGGACAGCGTAAAAATCGCCCGGGTACTGATTTTAGGCGGTGCAAAAATAGAGCACAAAGATTTAAATGGAGACACAGCCTTAATGTACGCCGTTTATAATAATTCCTATAAATGTGCCGACCTCCTTATAAAAAACGGCGCAGACATTAACTCAAAAAACAACGACAATATAAGCCCGGCCGACCTCGCAGACAAAAAAATGCAGAAGCTTTTTAATAGCCGCTCACTGCGGTAAACGTCTTTTCTGATATTGCTGGACTTTACCCGCCAATCCATTTCGGAAACGACTACTCTGTCATTGCCGGACTTGATCCGGCAATCTATTTCGCTGAATTAGTACAATGTTACTTCAAACTTTTTCTTCACCCGATATTCTTTTTATTTATTGCCCGTTTTTTAGAATTATTGTTTAATTGCTTGTGTTTATTTTTAAGGATTTAAAATGATAAAACTTGTTGCATTTTTAGGTAATTACGGCGCTGAATACGAAAAAACACGCCATAACGTTGCGTGGCAGTTTGCAAATCAGCTTCCATTTTATTCAAAATTAAATTTCCAGAACAAATTTAAAGGCGACTATGCTGTTGTAGAAACGCCGACCCTTGCGCATTATTTTGCAGAAACAGGAATATATGCAAAAAAAGACGGCTCAGATCCGCTTGTTCCAGAGGAAGCGCCAGACAAAATCTATTTTTTAAAGCCGCTTACTTACATGAACCTTAGTGGCGAAAGCGTTGGCGAACTTGCACGTTTTTATAAAATCCAGCCACAGGAAATATTAGTGGTTCACGATGAGCTTGAACTTCCGATGGGAACTGTCAGCCTTAAGTGGAGTGGCGGGCTTGGCGGGCACAACGGACTCAGGTCAATGAAAGCTGCTTTTGGTACGGCAGACTTCTGGCGCTTGCGTTTTGGTCTTACAAAACCAGTAAACCGCGACATTGCAGACTACGTTTTGTCCAATTTTACTGCCGATGAACAGATAATTCTTGCACAGGAATTTTCCCAGACAAACGAAATGTTTGCAAAATTTCTTCTTTCTACAGACGAAAATCAAAAACGTATTTTGCAGACCTGGACTAAGAAAAAAATCGTGGAGCAAAATTAGCAGACAGCCAGACAAGGGTTTTGTCTGCGCCTTGTTTTACTTATAATCCCGCTCTGCACGGTTTGAACTGCACCCATTTTTTTGGACAATTTTTATGCTATCATTTTCTTTGTTCGGA
>CAVJSA010000069.1:0-10620 GCA_963651875.1 Lachnospiraceae bacterium
GAACTGATTGGCGCTTCGAGCCACACCGTAGACATTTTAAGAAATAATTAAAGAGTGCGGTCAGGTCTCGGCTGACTGTTATTGCAGAACTTGTTCTTATGTCATTCCGTGTTTTGCTCACCGTGTCATTCCCGCACTTGATGCGGGAATCTCTTTTTACAGTAGATTGTCGGGGATTGTCGGGTCGAGATGAGACAATGACAAAGAATCCTGTCATTGCCAAGCGGGATTCTTTTTTTTTGCCCTTGCAAAATGCTAATCATTTTTATAAACTGTGCAAAATGACATTTTGTTGATTTTTGTCAAAATCAATTTGTTAGGTTAATCCAGGAGGAAAACTATGGCAAAGAAATATGCTTTTTTATTTCCAGGACAGGGTGCTCAGGCACAGGGCATGATAAAAGACATTTGCGAAGCTTACCCTGAAGCACAGAAAGTAGTAGACGAAGTTTCTAAAATTTCAGGCAAAGACATTGCAAAACTTTTGTGGGACACTCCACAGGAAGAATTAAACCGTTCAGATAACAGTCAGCTTGCAATTACAACTGCAAGTATTGCAATTATGGCCGCATTAAAATCAAAAGGAATTGAACCTTCTGCAGCAATGGGATTTTCGCTCGGAGAATTTCCTGCTTTGTACGCTGCCGGAATTCTTTCTTTTGAAGACGTTATAAAGATTGTCTGCCAGCGTGGTTCTATCATGCAGAAAGTATGCGAACAGATTGCTCAGGAAAATGCAGGCAATGCACCAGGAATGAGCGCAGTTCTCGGACTTCCACCAGAAAAGGTTGAAGAAATTGCCGACGGAATCGAAGGCGCTTATGCTGCAAACTTAAATTCCGTAAAACAGACTGTAATTGCAGGAACTGCCGAAGGTCTTGCAAAGGCAGAAGAAGCAGCAAAGGCTGCAGGTGCTCGTCGTGTTGTTCGCCTTGCTGTTGCTGGTCCTTTTCATTCTCCTTTGATGCAGCGCGCTGCTGACAATTTTAAGGTTGCTCTTGAACCTTATACATTTACAGACCCTAAAATCGCACTTTTTTCTAACGTAACAGGCAAAAAAGTAACACAGGGAGCTCCAGCAAAGGAGAGTGCAGTTGACCACTTAACTCACCCGGTTCGCTGGACAGACGAAGAAAAAGTTCTTGCAGACTTAATCAAAGAAGACGGCGGAGAATGGGCAGTTCTCGAAGTAGGACCAGGCAAAGTTCTTTCCGGCCTCTGGGGACAGACAGACTTTGGCGCAACCTTAGCCGCCGTTCCTGCAAACACAGCAGAAGTTCTTTCGTCACTTTAATAAAAACTCAGGAGCGTAGAAAATATGTTACTTAAAAATAAAAAAGCACTTGTTACAGGTTCCAGCCGTGGAATCGGTCGTGGAATCGTAGAAGCTTTTATAAAAAACGGCTGTGAAGTCTGGGGACTTTGTTCAAAAGAAAGCGCAGGCAAGGCAGAACTTGAATCCCTCGCAAAAGAAAACGGAGTTGCATTCCACGAAATTTATGCAGACGTAGGCAACGCAGAACAGGTTACAGAAGTTGTAAAATCAGCCCTCTCAGAAGCCGGCGGATTTGACGTTCTCGTAAACAATGCAGGAATTACCCGCGACGGACTTTCGTTCAGAATGAAAAAAACAGACTGGGACGATGTTTTGCGGATTAACCTTACTGCAGCATTTTTAATCTGCCAGATTGTTTCTAACGACATGATCAGAAAACGCGCAGGTTCAATTATCAATATGTCTTCGATTGTCGGAATCCACGGAAACGGCGGTCAGGTAAACTATGCAGCTTCTAAAGGCGGTTTGATTGCCTATTCAAAATCTCTGGCAGCAGAAGTTGGCGGACGTGGTGTTCGCGTAAACTGTATTGCTCCAGGCTTTATCGAAACAGACATGACAAATGTTTTAAAAGAAGAATTAAAGCAGGCCATGGTAGAAAAAATCCCTCTTAAACGTCCAGGCAAGGCAGAAGATGTTGCAAATATAGCACTTTATCTTGCAAGCGATTTGAGTTCTTACGTTACAGCCCAGGTTATTGGTGTTGACGGAGGAATGGGAGCGTAAGTTTTGCGGATTGGAGTGTTGGGCGTTCGTGCGACATCCTGTCGCGTCACAAATTGCATTGCAATTTGTGCGGTCAACAGTCTTTATGTGCCGTCCGTGGCACAGGGGACAGCCAACCTGTGCGCTTTAGCGCACACGAAAATAAAGAGTTTGCAACGCAAACTCTTAGCGTGCAATGCACGCCGCAATCCCTGACGCAATTAGGGCCGTCCGTGGCACAGGGGACAGTCAATCTGTGCGCTTTTAGCGCACACGAAAAAAAAATCTTACTTGCTTAAAATGACAAAAATTGCTATTTTGTCATAGTAAATAAAACAAAAGAAAGAATCAGCCTAAAGCTGATTTCATTATGTAAAACAGTTTTGCGTGGCAAACTGGATTTTTCTATCATCAGGAGAAAAAAATGAGAAAAGTTGTTGTTACAGGACTTGGTTGTGTAAGTCCAGTCGGAAATTCAGCTGACGAAACTTGGGCTGCTCTTAAAGCAGGAAAAAGCGGTGTTGCTCCAATTGCCGGATACGATGCAACTCCTTTTAAGGTAAAATACGACGCTGAAGTTAAAAATTTTAATGCCGGCGACTATATGGACGCAAAAGAAGCACGCAAAATGGCTCGCTTTACACAGCTTGCTGTTGCTGCCAGCAAAATGGCACTTGACGACGCAAAACTTGCAGGTAATCAGGAAGTTTTAGACAAGGCTGGTGTTTACCTTGGTGTTGGTATCGGCGGTTTTGAAGTTACAGAAACAGGCTACAAGGCATATTTTTCTTCTAACTTTACACGCACACCACCAATGACAATTCCAGAACTTATTCCAAACGAAGCAGCTGGCAACATCTGTATCGTAAACCACATTCACGGACCTGCACACACAATCTGTACAGCCTGTGCTTCTGGAACAGACGCAATCGGTTATGCACTTGATCAGATTCGTGCTGGTCGTGTTGATGTTGCACTTGCCGGTGGTTCTGAATCTGCAATCAACGGATTTACAAATTTGAGCTTTGGCGTTCTCCAGGCTCTTTCTACAAAATGGGCAGACGCTCCAGAAAAAGCAAGCCGTCCATTTGACAAAGACCGCGACGGATTTGTTATGGGCGAAGGTTCAACAATCCTTATCCTCGAAGACTACGAACATGCAAAGGCTCGTGGGGCAAAAATCTATGCAGAAGTTGCAGGTTATGGCAGCACAACAGACGGCTTCCACCTGACAGCACCAAACCCGGACGGAGTTGAAGGTGCACGTGCAATGACACTCGCTCTCGAAGATGCAGGCGTAAAACCAGAAGAAGTTGTTTACTACAATGCTCACGGAACTTCGACTCACAAAAACGATTCCGGCGAAACAAAAATGCTCAAAAATGCATTTGGCGACGCAGCTTACAAACTTCACATTTCTTCTACAAAATCAATGACAGGACACTGTCTTGGAAATGCCGGTTCACTCGAAGCATTTGTTTGTGTAAAAGCAATCGAAGACAACTTTATTCCACCAACAATCAACCTCGACAACCCAGATGTAGAAGGCGGATGCGACCTCGACTACACACCAAACAAGGGACTTGCAATCGATGTTCCTGTTGCAATGAGCGGAAACTTTGGTTTTGGCGGACACAACGGAATTCTCGTATTTAAGAGATTTTCAGAATAGTTTTTTTATATAAAGGGGAGAAGTCTCTCCCCTCGCGCACACTTTGTTGTGCGCTCCCCACTCGCCTGGGGGAAATTCCCCCAAGCCCCCTTTTTACTTAGCACGTCCTGTGCTCACCGCTGACGCGGATTTTTTTTATTTTATTTATGGAGAAAATCATGGCTGCATTTACGGATATCGAATCCCTTTTACCACACAGAAAACCATTTTTATTTGTAGACACAATCGAAAGTTACGACGAAAACGGCTGCGTGTGCACACGCAAATTTACAGAAGAAGATTTTTTCTTTAAAGGGCACTTTCCACAGTATCCGGTTGTTCCTGGTGTAATTTTGATTGAAACAATGGCTCAGGGCGGCGGCGCTGCATTGAGCTTACAGAAAAAATTTGACGAAGGAAGCCTTTTCTTTTTGGCAACTGTAAACAACGTAAAATTTAAGCATCAGGTGCGCCCGGGCGACACTGTAAGAATGGAAGTTGTAAACAAGCGCTGCACAAAAAACATGGTAGTTCAGGAAGGCAAAGCCTACGTAGGAGACACCCTCTGCGCCCAAGCCGAGTGGATGTGTCTAGTAGGAAAAGGAAATTAATACAAATCTTACTTCCTGTAAGATTTGTATTGCAAAAACTGTTTTCAAAAAGCAAAGGCTTTTTGAAAGTTTTTGCCTGTCTTTTATGCGCCGTCCCTGGCGCACATCTGGAATAGAATTACACGGTTTACGCGGTAACGTATAACACAAATCTTACCTCCTGTAAGATTTGTATTGCAAAAACTGTTTTCAAAAAGCAAAGGCTTTTTGAAAGTTTTTGCCTGTCTTTATGCGCCGTCCCTGGCGCACATTTGAAATTTACAACGCAGACTTTTAGCCCGGTATGGAGGGGCGCCGCAGGTGTTCTGCTGACAGCCTGTTTTTACTGTGTGAATGTTTATTTGTCTGTTAACTGTGCCACGGACGGCACACAAAGACTGCTGACCGTAAGAAATGCGTAGCATTTGTTGCCTGACAGGATAGTTTTACTGTGTGAATGTTTATTTGTCTGTTAACTGTGCCACGGACGGCACACAAAGACTGCTGACCGTAAGAAATGCATAGCATTTCTTACCTGACAGGATGTCAGAAGAATACAGCGCGTAAGTCGCGGAACCCCGGAACACCGGCAGTGACTGCAAAATGCTGATTTTTGGTCTGTGGCTCCTTAAAAAAAATAAAAAATCTTTAGAAAAAAATTCCTGCTAAAAAAAGTGATATAATCTAGGGCGATGGACGTTTCTTTAGTTTGTAAAAAAATTTATAAGGCTGTTTACATTGTTGTCTTGACGGAAGGTTCACGTGCGCCGGTGGCTTATATTCACGTCAGGGCAGGAAAAGCTGCGGCGGAATATAAAGAGGCGCTTCAAAATGAATTTGCCCGCTTAAAATGGAATACTCCGCTTTCGACGGCAGATTTGGAAATTAAAAACGACAATTCTTTAATGGACGACGTTGTAAAAATTGACTTTGTTGAAGAATTTTTTGATGACGAAACCGCTAAGGCAAAAAAATATCCGGTTCTAGCCGACGATGCTTTAGTAAACGGCTGAAAATATAATTTTTTAGAAAAAAATAATAAATAAACCAACTTGTTCTTTTATCCGATGTTCTATAAGAAGAATTATCGGATTTTTTTTACCCGAAAAACTTAGGGGCAAAGAGTTTTATGGCTGATTTTTTTATGATTTTTAGAGATTTTAAAAAATTGAATAGATTAAAGACTTTTAATATTCACTTTGTGGAAAAAAATATCTGTGCGCTTTTGATTTTGCTTTGTGGGGCATTTTGTTTTGCAGAAAAATATTACTGGCAGGGTGGCGCAAGTGGCAGTTGGGCTGATGCGAGCAACTGGTATACGGTCAGTCCTGCCACAGGGGCGAGCGTGCCGGGAACTAGTGACACAGCGATTTTTTCTGTACAAGTGAGCCAAAATACAGATGTTTCAACTTTTACAATTACGGATACTTCTGTAACAAGTGGTGCTATAACAAGCGAATCTGGAATTACTTTTTCTGGAAGCCTTACTGCAAGTGGCGATATTACAGTTAATACTGGAGATTTGAGTGTTGAGGGCGACCTGACTATAACGGGCAGTACTACTGTTACGGATGGAGATTTTACTGTCGGGGGAAAATATGAGGGAACGAAAAGTCCATCTAATATTGTTTGTAGTGGGGATTTTTTGGTTTCTGGAACTGGTGTAGCTGACGGTTCTGATTCTTTTTTGTTGCGTGGAACTATTTCTGCTAAAAGCATAACTGTTGAAGGAAACAAAAAAACAAGTTTTTTGGGCGGAGCTACTTCTGTTATTACAACTGGCGCTCAAACTTATGGCGGAAATGTTCTTGTAAATGCCGATGTTAAAATTGAGTGTTCGACTGTTACCTTTGGAGGAAAACTTGTAAGCCATACTAAGGATTCAAAAAAAGATGTTACGATAACTGGTAACGCAGTTTTTAATGGTGTTGTCGGGGCTGAAACAAGTGCGGCGAATAACGAAAAAATAAAAGAGTTGTCTGTAAGTGGCACGGCGAGCGTTGCGGCAAATGTTTATACAAGTGGCGCTCAGACTTATGGCGGACTTGTAACACTTAGCGCGGACAGTGTAACTTTTTCTACTGGTGCAAACATTACTCTTTCCGGTGGTCTTACGGGGACTGCTAGCGGAAGCGGAACGGTTACATTGTGCGACTCGGCTTCGACGTATTCAAATACAATTACAGTCGGTGGCGCAGTCAGTGGCGTTTATGACATTTATTTTAACGGAAATGCGGAAGTAAGTGACGCGGTAACTGCAAGTGGAGCGATTAATTTTGCTGGAACTGCGGACCTGAGTGCGGCTGTAACTTCTAACGGGGCAAGTGTTAGTTTTGCGGACGAGGCGACTGTAAATTCTAGCGGAAGCGTTACTGCTTTTACTGATATTACTTTTAGTGATACGGCGACTGTAAACGGCGCTGTTACGGCTGTAAACGATGTTGTTTTTAGAGGGGTGGCAACTGTCGCAGCTGCGGTTAAGGCTTCTGATAATATAACTTTTAATAGCACGGCAACTATTAGTAATGAAGTAACTGCTAATAATGCGCTTGTTTTTAATGGCGATACTAAGATTACTTCAACAGTAAACGGAAACACCGTAACTTTTAATGGCAGCCTGATTCTTGATAGCGGCACCGTTATTTCAACTAAAGATCAGAATTATAACGGAACTACACAATTTGGCTGGTGGCAGACTTTAAGTTCCAGCGAAGGAAATATTTATTTTGGAACAAGCTCCAGCGAAAGCGACGCAACAAAAATAAACTGCATTACAGGAAACTCTGGGCTTGGCCTTAGTGTTACAACGGCTTCCGGCGGTAATGTTTATTTTTACGGTGGATTTGAAGGCAACGTAAACTTGCAGGTTTATGGCAATGCAGAAATTTACGGCGACAATACTTTTACTTCTTACACAGCGCAGAGTGTTTCTTTTGCTTCGACTGTAAACTTTTATGGTGCAAACTCCTTTACTGACTTTACTTCAACAGCTTCGGGCAGTGAGCAGACTTTTAATTTTAAAGGCGACAACACATTTACTAAATTTACAGCTACCGCAGAGGCAGTCCAGACTTTTAATTTAGAAGGAAAAAACTCATTTGGCACATTTACGGCAAGTGCAAAAGCAGAGCAGGAATTCAATTTTGCAGACGCAAACTCTTTTTCTACATTTACAGCAACTGCAGAGGCAACTCAGACTTTTAATTTTGCCGATTCTAATTCCTTTACAAAATTCAATTTAACTGCAAAATCCGCTCCTTTAACTGTTTACTTTGCTGGTGGTTCAACTCAGACTTTTGGAACTTCTTCTTCTGCTGGAATTTCTTCAAAAGGAAATAGCGAAACAAATTGTGTATTGCTTACTTCTGATTCAACTGAATTATGGAATGCAGTTTTTCTTTCAAAACCGGATTCTTCTGATTTTACCTGCACTGTAATAAATCTTTCTGCTTCGGTTGACGAGGACGGCGCAAAGAATGAACTTAATCTGATTCCAACAAGTGCAACTGTGCAGGATTATTCTCCTTCGAGCCCGACGACAGTTTCGTGGTTTACGCATAAGTTCTACTGGATTGGTGGCAAGAATACAAACTGGACAACTGTTGCTAACTGGGCTTATGACGAAGAAGGAAGTATTTCGGCAGCGATTTATCCTTCTTATACAGACGGCTTGAGCGAAGTTACGGTTCTTAAGGGGAATTCAACGAGTGGCTCTCCGTACAGACTTACACTTACAGAGGCAGTCTCTGTAAAAACAATTCAAGTTGAATCTGGCGCGGAAGCTGATTTTGCAGGTTACGCCGTTACAGCAGATATTACAAATAACGGAACGCTTGATTTGGCAGGTTCTAGCGTTACAGGAGGAATTACAAATAACGGCACGTTACAACTTACGGGCGGCGAAACGATAACAGGCACAAAAACGAACGGCACGGACAGCACGGTTCAATATTACGGAAGTGCAATGACTGCTCTTTCGTGGGCAAGCGACTACGAAAATTTAGAGTTTACAGACGGCGCGAATGGTTCGGCTTCGGACGAGTTGAATGTTGCAAAAACGTTTAAAATAGAAAATGGCAGTACAAATGCGCTTTCTCTTTCCGGGGCAGGAACTTTTGCAGGTACTGTTACTCTGGAAAATGCTGGGGATATTACTTTTGGCGGGGCGAATACTTTTAGTAGTGAATTGAATATAACGTCTGCAGAAAATCTTTCTTTTACAAATGGCGATACTTTTGCAAAGACTGTAACAATTACGCAGGCGAGCGACGTTGTTTTTAGCGGGGCAAACACATTTAGCGATAAAGTGAATATTGTTTCTGCCGGCAATGTCAGTTTTACGGGTAAAAACTCATTTGCAAAATCTGTACAAATTGCAAATGCCGAAGATGTAATTTTGAATGCAGATACTAACGGTGTTGAACTTGCAGGAGACACTGTATGCAAAACCCTGGACGCAAAGTGTGCTGTAACAGTTGACGGCACAATTACAACCAGCGGAACTCTTACAGCAGGCACAGAAACTGTCGGCCAGTATTACGAAAGCACAGTTAATTTTGCCGGCGGCGCTGTTTTAACAGACACATCAGCAAAAAAAGTTTACATAGCAGGAGCGGCCACAGGTGCAGGCGACATTACAATAAACTCAGATGCGATTTTTGAAAGCACGCTTGATTTAAGTGGCGCGCTCCTTGCAAGCGGAAGTCTGTCTGTAAGTGGTGCACTTGGTGCAAACACAGCGCCACAGGCAATTACGGTCGGAACAACTACAGACAATACGGCAAATTTTGAAAGCTCGCTTGATTTAAGTGGCGCGCTCCTCTCAAGCGGAAGTTTGTCTGTAAGTGGTGCACTTGGTGCAAACAATGCGCCGACATCAATTACGGTCGGCACAACAGGAACATTCTCTGACAGCGTAAATGCAGCCGGCCCGATTGACATAACCGGCGACGCAACTTTTGCCGGCACGCTGGATACAACCGGCGCGCTTACAGTCGGCGGAACACTGCAGGCAGGCGGCGCAGTCGGAAGCACAACGCCACCGACGGATATTAACGTAACCGGAGATGCGACATTTGCTAGTTCACTGGACGCGAGCGGTGCATTACAGTTTGCTGCAAACGCAACATTTAAAGGCGCGGTCGGCACAAACACAGCGCCAGCGTCAATTACGCTCGGAACAACTACAGACAATACGGCAAGTTTTGAAAGTACGCTTGATTTAAGTGGCGCGCTCCTTGCAAGCGGAAGTCTGTCTGTAAGTGGTGCACTTGGTGCAAACACAGCGCCACAGGCAATTACGGTCGGAACAACTACAGACAATACGGCAAATTTTGAAAGCTCGCTTGATTTAAGTGGCGCGCTCCTCTCAAGCGGAAGTTTGTCTGTAAGTGGTGCACTTGGCTCAATCACTCCGCCGACATCAATTACAGTCGGCACAACAGGAACATTCTCTGACATCGTAAATGCAGTAGGCCCGATTGACATAACCGGCGACGCAACTTTTGACAGCACGCTGGATACAACCGGCGCGCTTACAATCGGCGGAACACTGCAGGCAGGCGGTGCAGTCGGAAACACGACGCCACCGACGGACATAACTGTAACCGGAGATGCGACATTTGCTAGTTCACTGGACGCGAGCGGTGCGCTCTCAGTCGGCGGTGCTGCAACCTTTACTGGCAACATTGGAACAAGCTCTGTGCCTGTATCTGGAACAGACACCATTGCGCAAGTCCAGAGTGTCAAAGTTACGGGGCAGACTCATTTTAACTCAACTTCCGGGCAGACGGTACAGACTGCTGGCGCGCAGACTTATTTACAAAAAATAATTGTCGAGACGGCTCTTTCTTTAATTGCTGACGATTCTTCTGACGACACGGACGAAGTAATAACCCTAAACGGAATTTCTGAAGGCACAGCCGGCACTTCTTCTGTAAACATAAACTCTGCAATTGCTAATCTTTACGTGGCAGATTATTCAACTTATGGCGCGCAGATTTTTAATTGTACAAAAGGAGTTCGCCTTCTTGCTTCTGGTTCTGGCGACAGCGGAACCTGGCAATGCAAAAACTCTAATGCTCAAATTACGCTGAACGAAACAGAACTTTTCTTGGATTTTGATTCTTCTTTTGTAACGCTAAAATCTACGCTTGAAGCACAGAATATTATTTTTTATTCCGGCTCTCTCACTTTATCGGGCTCTGCCCTGAAAACACAGACTTTTGTCGCTTTTGGTGCTTCTTATTCTGCTGTGGACAAGAGATTCAGTTCTTCAAACACGCGTTTTGCTTATTTTGGAGAAGATTCAATTGAATACAAAAAAACTTCAGACTTTA
>CAVJSA010000070.1:0-10499 GCA_963651875.1 Lachnospiraceae bacterium
TTTGTTTGTCTTTAAAATAATGATGGGGGTTGTCCATTCTTTTTGGACAGCCCCGTCTTCTATTTCTGCTTCATAAAATTTGTTGATTTTTTCTTCAGGTATAGAATTGCTACTTTCACTAGGAACCTCAATAGGTCCAATAGTAAAATCTCCTAGAGAAAAATCATCATTTATTACTACTTCACCTAAACTAAAATCGTCTTCATCCATTTTTTTTACAATGAGAAATCATCGAGCTCTTCTTTCATAGATGCTACTTCCTCTTCAGAAATAGCATCCTCACGTTTGATTTCAGCTTTTAAATACACACCTTTAGTAGCATTTTTAGCTTCTATCTGTAAGATTCCGCTTGAATCAACACAAAGCGTAACATCCAGTTTGTCCCCAGGAGTCATTTTCCCATTAACAGGAACTACAGCTTTACCAAGTAAAGAACATTCATCTGGATTACTACTCTCTCCTTCCATGACGGTAATTTCTAGATTTTCAATAGAGTAATTGGTCAATGGCCAACTTTTAGTATCACTTTTACATGGATATTTCTGATCTCTCTTTAATAAAAATCTTACCTGTGGTCCTTTTGAAGTATTTCCTTGAATACCGATTGATGCAGGTAATACACCTGATGTTAAAGGAACATCCGGATTAAATTTTGGAGCTGATTCATTAGTTTTATCAAACCATTTATTATCAAGACAGCCTTTGATTGCGGCACCATGACTAACGCATAATTTAGGATTGACCAATCCAAAATTAACATCTTTGTTGCACCAGTTTTTCAATTCATCCTGGATAGTTGTACAATTACTCATACTACCAACCATCAAAACTGTATCGATATTATTCCAGGTAAGATTTGCTCTCTTTAAGACATTTTCACAGTAAGTTTTACACTGATTAGTCCATTTCTGTGTTATTCTTGCAAATTTAGTTCGAGTTAATGTTTCTTCATGAGTTTTACCGCCATAAAATAGACGAATTAATGAAGATGATACACCTTCCTTAAACAACTCTTTCTTTGCTTTTTCTACATCTAGTTTAAGTTGACCAAAAGCCTGATCCCTTTCTGGAGTTTCTTCGTAATACAATTTGTAATCAAAATGTTCATCGAATTGGTCTACGACATATGATTCAACATAGGCATCCCAATCCATTCCACCAAGATGAAAACTTCCATCAGTAGCAACTACATCAACAACTTTTCCAGATGGTCCATTTTCGATTTTCATGATGGTTACATCAAATGTTCCACCACCTAAGTCAAATACAAGAAGAGTCTCTTTATCTTTTGTGCTTTTTTCTGCATAAGAATATGCAGCAGCGGTAGGCTCTGGAATAATGTCTTTTACATTAAATCCTGCTATTTTTCCTGCTGTTTTTGTTGCATTTTTTTCTTTATCACCAAAATATGCAGGACACGTAATAATAACATCGGAAATTTCACACCCTAACTGTTTCTCAGTATCTTCTTTCAACTGCTTGAGAATTAAAGCTGAGATTTCTTCTGGAGAGAATGTTTTATTCCAGTATTTATAAGGATGATAAATATCATCATCATCCTTTCGGACTTTATCCTTTGGTAATCCCATTTCTCTTTTTACAAACATTACTAAGTTGTTTGGATCACTAGAGGATTTGTCTTTTGCTTCTTTCCCGACTATAACGGAACCTTTCTGCTTGGAAAAATATACAGCTGAAGGAGTTATTTCTTCATTATACTTATTTTTTATTGTAATTAATTCGCCTTTCTCATTTGCTACTGTAACTGTACTATTTGTTGTTCCTAAATCAATTCCTGCAATATATTTCATCTATTTCTTTTCTGCCTTTTTTTTCATTGTATAAACAATCAATTCTTCTTGCTTCTTTCTATCTGCTTTTAGAGGAACTTTATTATCCTTTGCGTATAAGTCTAATTTTTCATCAGTTAGTAATGGTAAAATATTTTCAAAAGAAATTAATTTTGTCATTTCTACCATCATATCGTCTGAAACATCATCTATATCTTCATTATTGAAAAGTTCTTTATAAAGGGATAAACGCTGTTCATCTGATAAATAGAATTTGATTAATTTTTTAGAGTAAGTTTTCATTTTTTCATTTATATCAGAAGTATCTGTTGCTTTTTCTGAATCATTGGACTCTGCAGGTTCTTCTTTGACCTGAATTGAAGTCAATTCATTATCGTATTGCAATGCAGGTAAAGAAGTATTCTTGTATTTCTCTAATTCAACATTCTTCTGTAAGTCTTTAAGACTCATATATAAATAATCTTTAAAGAGAATAATTGATCCTAATGTAAATTCATTTGGAATTTTAACAGATGTAACAGAAACCTGATTAAAGCCTTCATCAGCTTTTTCTTTCAAGATATCAGCATTTGATAAAATTGGTTCCAGCATTATATCTTTTTCAGTAATAAATGCTCCGTAATTATCAATATCAAATGATTTAAGATTCAGGTTATGAGTACGTTCTTTTGCATTAGAAATTGCATTCTCTGCATAATGAACAAAATGATCTGCATCTTTCTCAATTTCATTGTATAGAGAAATATTATTTGGAATATATTCATTTTCAATGAAACTGATAAAACCTTTTGGGTCCTGGACGATACTTACAAAATCTTTATCTGTTGTCCACTGCTTAAATGCATTTGTAACTGTAGCGTCAATTTCAGACTTTCTCATCATTCCAAAGTTCTTATCTTTAATGCGAGAAAGTATTTTTTTATAATCCTCTTCTGAATCATACATTTCAATTACGTAGTAATATGAATTGATAGATTCAATAAAGCTTAATTGATTTCTTACAAACTCATTCTTAGAAACAAGTTTTTCTTTCATGTATTCCAGATTTGTAATTAAATTAGAACACATCTTAATTGGATTAACTTCCGTTTTTGCAGCTTCTTGCCATTGTAATAATAAAGCTGCAGCCAATTTCTTCTGAATTATTGCTTCAAGGTATTCTTCAACCGGAAGACTTAAAATCTGATTTTCAATTAATTTTTCACGAATATTCTTTAAGAAGAACAGAGAATATATTTTTGATTTCTGATATTTTTTTATCTTTTTCTCTGCTTTTTCATAAGATTTTTCAAGATCAACCTCTATATCTGCATTTGCATATGAAGTTAAATCTTGTTCCCAGTTCTCGAATGTATTTTTAAGGTCTTTTATGAAAGCGATATAAGAGTTTATATTTCCTGTAAGACGATTGATTTTAAATAAGTCAAAGAATCCATGTTCCAAAGTTTTGAACATATAAGAGAATTCTTCAATTACAAATTGATCGTAGCGAGAATTAAGTTTTTCTGTTTTTGCCTCAATTCTTGCTTTACATTCTTTTATGTATTCTTTTAAATCGTGATCTTTTCTACTTATGAATTTAACAAGTACTTTATCAAATTCGTTCTTATTATCTTCAATAAATAACTTAACTGCCCTATTGATTGGGAATTTCTTTTGATTTCCATACGGAACATCTACCATTTTGAAAAAGGCTTTTTCAAATTCAGGTATATCTGTTCCTTTTATTTCTTCATTTAAGAAATGATTCTAATATTTTATTTTCAAGAGAATATTTCAGATAATGTTTCTGAATTTCATAAATACGTGGTATTTCTACCATCGAGAAGCTTGAGAAATTTTTTTCATAGTTCTGTTCACTTACAATTTCTGCCTGATGCTGAATTTGAATTTTTTCATAAGTTTCAGATAAGTAAAACAATTCATAGAAAATACGTTCCGCAAAAACATTTCCTGTTTCTTTTGCAACAGATGAAGAATCACCTGGTGTAATTAACATGTAGTTTCTTTCAAAAGGGCCATTAGGTGTTTTTATGACGCCATATGACTTATTGTTTATGTCCTTGTAAGGTACTTCATAAACATTAGATTCATTAATAGCTTCCAGCCTTTTGAAGAATTGATAAATCAATCCCATTGATTCATCAGAAACCCGTTCAGCGACACCAATTTGATCTGAAAAAGTAAAAAATCCGATTATATTCTCAAGAGGAATTACTCTACCGGCATTTGAATTAAGTAAATGTGGAATATATGCATAATCAATTGCAAACTTAGATGTTACAGGTTCGTATAAATCTCCAAATATAAAATATGAGAAGTTTTCACCTCTTTTATATCCAGGACTATCTTTAACAGCAGAAGTTATGGTGTTAATAATATCCGCAGAATGGAATACTTCATCCGAATCAAAGCTGAGATAATGTAAGTTTACAGAATTAATATTTGTACCTAATTGATATTTTCGTTCATCAATAAGGTTCATCAGGTAATTATTTACATGAGCCCCAAATTTACCTAATCCGATTAATATTACTTCTCTCTGTTTAGCCATAAAATAAATCCTTTATTAATCTATTGCTGAAGAAGGTGCAACGTTATTTTCCAATTTCACATTGCAAAGGTCTTCTGCAAAAGGAACCATTACTTCCATGTATTTTGGTGGTAATGCATTATTCTTGTAAGCTTCTATGAATCTTTCTCCAATTGTCTTGTTAGATTCTGGATTACTAATACATTCCTTTTTGATTATTGCAGTTTCTGTTCTGAACTGAGATACAGCTTTCTGAATAGAAACTTTTGTACTCTGATAAAGAATTTCTGCTTCTTCCAGATTCTTACCAAGGTTAATACTTGGTTTATCTGTTCGTTTCTGTATTCTATCTTTCTCAGTTACGAAATCAACAGACAAAGGTTTAATGAATAATCTGTGAGCTACATAAGCCAAGATGATGTCCTGTCGGAATTTCTTTAATTCATCAACATCTGTTGGATCTATAGAAGTTTCCTCAATATCATCGAACTTTACAGGACCAAACATATGAAGTCTTTCATCATCAATGCCTTTCTTTTTGTTCGCTTCTTCATAAGTCTTTTTAAGTAATTCATATTCAGGTTTACAGTTATTAACTACAGAAGAAACTGCTGCAAGTGGATAACCTGCGATTGTATGAACAATATTGATTTCAGAAATTTCAGATGTAGGTGTTACTGATAAGTTCTCAGGTGCATTCTTAAGAATTAATTTCTTTAAACAGCATCCATATTTTTCACATTTCTTTTCACCCTGGAAATTTTCAGGATTAGCATCCATTGGACAAATATGTTTTCCAGGTATCATCTTTAATACGCCTTTGATATCAGCACAAGGTTTACCTTCGTAATCATTAGGAATTGTGATAGCAAAGAACGTTGAATTATCGAATGAAAGATTTACACGAGAAAGAATGCCTCCGTTCAAGCGTAAGAAAATACCGGCGGTTTTGAGATAAGTTCCATTCTCCAATGCATCCATATGCTTTTGACTGCCAAAGATTCTTGAAGCAATATTTACATTGTTTACAATGTCTTTGAAGTAAACTTCAGCACAAGAAAGAACCATAATATTAACCAGAGACATTGTTGAATTTGCAACATTCTGATAGTAACTACCAAAATAATCTTTATCTTTCAGTGCCTCAGACAATGTTTCAAATACGTGATCTTCTTTCTTTTCTTCAATCATTTTATTATATGTTCCAATAATATCCTGATTGTAGTCATACAAGATTTCACACAATGGACTTGGATCAACTCTATTACTTGATTCAAGGAATTTATCAACTTCTTTCTGAAGATCAGATAATAAATTAATTGATTTCTGATAATCTTTCTTATAAGTATCTAATTCTTTAATTAAACCAGGGAACTTAGGTGCTCCACCAATGATAACATTGTCATATAACTGTCTTATCCATCCACAGATATAGTACATTCTCTGTGCATTGAATAATGTATAACAAGCATCCAATGCTCTTTCTTTTGCTTCATCAAGCTTTTTCTTTGTTGCCAAAACTTTATAAGCTGCTTCTGATAAGTCATCAAGAGCAGTCTCAAGTTCTTCTTTAGCATTAGAAATTTCTGAAGCATAATTATCTTCAAGTTTTCTATATTTCTCTGTTGAATCTGTAAAGATTAACTGGAGCTGTTCAACAAATTTTTCTGCACGTACGATAGAACCTCTTATTAATCGAGGCTCATTAGTCTGTGGATCTTTGTTTGCTTCATCTTTGATTTTCTTCAAATCAACCATTTCAGATAGTTTTTCATTAAGCTTATCAAGGAAAGATTTTCTTACATCTCTGGCGGTTACAGAATTTAAATGCTTAAAGTTTTCTACTTCTTTATCAATGTCTTCTTTCCAACGTCTGATTTCATCAACAAGAGATTTCTTTTCGATATCATCATCCATTTTTGAATCTTTGGCTGATTGTAAGAAATCAGAGAATGTTCCAGAAAAGTCATTATTTCTATAAGAATCAAATGCCTTCTCTATCTGTCCACCCTTTGGATTTAATTTAACATCTGAAAGGAAACGATTTACTAAGTTAGTTATTTCCTGTGGAGCATAGCTGTCATCAAGAATAATATTCAAATATTCTTTTGAAAGTTTATAAGCACAGATCTGAGTAATCATTCTCTTTGGATATAAGATTGAGAAAGTACCCATAGAACGATACTGAATAGATTTGGTGTAAACTTCTTTTTTATAAGAATTTTCAAGTGTAGCAACTACGTTATTATCCATTGAAATCCAGTGGTCTGATACTTCATGGGCAATCAAAAGATTGATGAAACGAGCTGCCATTTCACTGAATGCCAAAGGTGAGTCAAAAGAACGTTCATTGTTATTTGTTTTATCAAATAAGAATGGATAATCAAATGGACCCTTGTGCATTGCAGATTCTGAATAATCAGGATTCCACATTTTATATGCTGGATGGAAAAGACGATTAATATTTTCATTGTTAATCGGATTCATAAAATGATCCAATTCTACCAATGAAGCATAACAGTTTGATTTTATACTGGCTCCGCCTGCAACTCCTTCAAATAAAGATGAAGTAGCAAACATACCGAAAATCTTAACGTTTTTCTGCAATTCTTTTTCAATTAAACGAACAATATATGCAACATCAAGAAATGTTCCTGCTCCCGTTCCACCACAGATTGATCCACAAATGAATACGTTCATTTCTTCTGAAATGTTATTACCAATACCTCTCTCAAGTGTACCTTTAATAGGAACTGGTGCAGACATCCAAGGGAATATAGCATCATAAACAGCTTTAGCGTTCCAAGCTAATGTAAAACGTCCTACAGGTTTTGTCTGACCTGCACCTTTAGCAAGGTTTGCTGGAATCAATCTTGATTCCAGAGATTTAGGGAACCATTCTTTGATTTCAGGAAAATCATCAAAATTAGGAACAGAAGAGAATCCTGCTTTTAATGAGAAAATTTCTGTATTTGGATTTAAGGATAATTCAGAATCCTTAATGGTCTTGATTTTACTATCAGTTTTTGGAACTGCATTATCCGTATCAATACTTAATAGTTTAAGAAAAGGAAAGTCAGCCATTCCATTTGTGTAATTTTCTGCAATCATTTTCTTAAGAGAAACAAGTACATTTTTTCCTGTACCACCTAAGCCTATAACTAATGTAGGACGATAAATAGTTGCCATATTTTACCTCTGGATATTTTTATTTATTTCATCAAGTATATTTTCATCATATTCAAAAATATGTTTTCTCTTATACTCTTTCTTTGATTTATCTTCTGGTTCTCTTATTGTGAAGAGAATCTTTATTACGAAGAAAACGACTAAACATGAACATAATGCTGGAATAAACCAATATAGGAATTTAAATAGTTTAAGTGCCATTGCTGTTATTACATGTGCAAAGCTCTTGATAAATGGAACTAAATCTAATTTCTGACCATTATCTTTTGCATCCGATTCTGCAAAACTGATTGAATCCCACAAACTTGAACAAGCATCCTTCAAATGTAATTGTGAGAATAGCACAGGAATAAACATAAATGATGAAATTGCCAGGACACAAACAACCATTCCAATAGCAATTTCTTTCTTTCTGTTTTCAAATCCACCTACACCATTGTTATATTTTGTAAAATAAAAATGGAATAGAAATCCTAAAACTATAGAGATTACTGTTATTATTCCCCAGACTACAAAACTAAATTCTACTTCTGTCATAATTACTTCTTTCTTTTGAAAACAATTGTTATGGTGTCTTCATCTCTATTTTTCAATTTAATCTGTTCACCAAGTGTATAAGGAGTATTTTTATTAATACTTTCAAATGCGTTTTTATCTCTTGGAATGATTTGCCATTTATTTGGACCAGTTCTTTGAATCTGTCCAACAACTCCATTGAATTGTTCTGAATCCAATCTACACTGAAGTCCGGCTTTTGAACCAAAATCAATTCTTTTATTCATTTTGACAGATACAGGTTTTGTATCTTTTGTCATACCATTTACGCTCATCTGGATTTTTACTGGCATGAATTTCTTGATAATTATGTAAGCAACAATCAAAATGATAACAATAGCAAGAATAAGTAATGGCCAGAAAATCTTTTCAAAAAGAAGTTCTGACGCTGTTTTTCCTTCAATATCAAAGGCATAATCATACTGTTTATCCAAACCATTTACGTTTGCAATGAATTGTACTTTAAGGATTCCTTTACCTTTTATTTCTGATTTTTGTGTGAAACCACAATCTGTAGTTTTTGAATGCATTCCAGGAATCTGAATCACACCAACTTCAGGAGTAAGTTTTACAGGAATAGTAGATTTGTTGCCATCCATCTGGAATGTTGCAGATGCTGATTTGAATTCAACATTTGCAGGAGTCTTTTTATATGTATTAAGAATATCAAAAGTAATTTCTTCTGCAGTTGAAATAACTTTAACATTCTTGCCTTTCTTCAACTTATAAGCCTTGAGTCTAAAGTTATCGAGAAGAACTTCGCCCTGTTCAATTGGTTGTGGATCAGGAATCTTTGAAATCCAATCATCAAGCATAAACTCAAGCTGGTCCAAATCTTCAATTCTCAGAAGATAGTCTTCACGTCCTGATTTTTTAGCAATTTCTGGAAGGTCATGAAGATTCTTTCCAATTCCTACATAGTACCAACCATCATAAAGATATTTGTTTCCAACAAGAGGGTCTTCAAATATTTGATCTACATTCTGACCATAAAAATCACTATATGTTCCTGTTGTAATATCACCATCAGTAATGAACAAAACCAAAGGTTCGTAAAGGTTATAGTCATCACCTTTCAAGTCTACGATATAGTTAAGAGCTGTTTTAATTGCAGTACCAATATCTGTATAATCATTATCTGCTTTCATTGCAGTTAATGTATTAGATATAGAATTTTTATCTTCTTCTCTCATTAACTGGCCAGAGTACATTGGCAGCGCTTTATCGCCAAATGGAATAAGAACAAAGTAATCTCCAACATCAAGACGATCTTTTACAATTGCTCTATCAATGATTTTTGTAATATCAGGGAATTGTTTCTTTATACTTCCTGATACATCCAATACTACAATAACAATTTTTCCTTTTGCTGTAGTATTTGTTGTTGTAGTCTGTGCAAAAACTAAGTTCAAACCTAGAACCAAAACTGCACATAAATCCAAGATTTTTTTAATTGCTTTAGTCATCTTCTAAACCTTCTGAAAAGAGATATTTTCTATATTCGTAATTTTTTGTATCTGGTAAAATTTTGCGAGTGAAGATGATTATTAAAATATTCAAAACTGTGAATACACCTTCTACTACAAGAGTCATAATCGTTAATCTAACTTTCGAGAAAATTGACAAGAAAATAAGAATAACTGGTACTACTGAAGTCATAAAGAAAAATACTATGTAATATGGTCTAATCAGATTCTCATTTTTAAGAAAAATGTGAATTACCTTACTTATAAAGCAGAACATTGCGATAATGAATCCAAAAGTAAGAACAACCTGCATAATCATAACAATGATTGTTATCTTATCTGTATTGGCTACTTTTTTAATGATATTTGTATTAAATGTTATTGAGTTGTCTCCGGCTAAAAAGCCATAATAAACAAAACTCATTAATGGAGCCTGAAGCAAGAATATTACTGCAACAGACACAAGAGTCATAATAAGACTATAAATAACAGAACTAACAAATTTTTTCATCATTATCCCTACAAAAATTATCTTTAATTATGCTACAAAAAGACAGTCTACCCCTTAAGGCACCCTCACGGCTTGCGCAGATTTTTCTCGACCGCCCAATTACTTCTTGCAGTTTCTGTAAAGTCAATTACCTTTTAAAAACAAAAAGACCGCTTAACACCACGCATTTTTTTTTGCGCATGTAAACGGTCTTTGTTTTTATAAATTATATTTTTTACAAAAAGGCAGATTTCTAACTGAGAACTGAGAACTGAGAACTGAGAACTGAGAACATTATTAAACTCCCTTTTGTTTTGTCAAACAAGGTTTTGACATAAGTTTATCTTAGAACGTTTTTAAGAAATTGGAAAGGGTCCGACATCCTGTCGAGCAACAAATACTACGCATTTCTTGCAGACCACAGTCTTTACGCGCCGTCCATGTCGCAGTTTTAT
>CAVJSA010000071.1:0-10427 GCA_963651875.1 Lachnospiraceae bacterium
TTGTAAACGCAGTCGAACGCTAAAATCGGAAGAGAAAGATTCATTGCCTCAACAAGGCTCGGGTTTGTTCCGCCTGCGCTGTGACCGTGAATATAAACTCGTGCATTTGAGCGAAGAAAGTTTACCGTGTGTCCTTCGTAAACTGGGTTTAAAAGATGAATATTTTGAAACACACTGTATTTTTCTTTTAACGCTCGTCCGTAATCTGACTTTTGCCAGTTGCCCACAAAAACAAGAACGTCATCCGGCATTTTAGAAAAGGCTTCCAAGATAACGTGAATATTGTTTTCTGGTTCAATGCGGCAGACTGTAACCGAGTAAGGCTCGCGGCAGAACGGATATTTTTCGTAAAGGGAATCGTCTTTGACGTGCGAAACTTGGTCGCCGCCGTAGGCAATAAGTTCAACTCTTTTATTTTTTAGCATTTTTGAATATTCAGTTTTTACGTAGTCTGTGATTCCTTTGTTGTCGCCGATTACGATGTCAGAATATTTTACAGCCATTTTTTCGCTGAATTTTAAAAGTTTTTTTGCATACCACTGCCACTTGTCGCGCCTCCATTCAAGTCCGTCGATGTTTGTAATGATTTTGCCCTTAAAAATTTTTCTTATATATGGTAGAAACATACAACCTGAAACTCCAAGAACAAGCATGATGTCCGTATTTGCCGCAACAGAAAGTTTCATCGACTTAAAATCATAAAAAATAGAATCCTTGCCGTTTGCATCCATATTAAGATAGACAAGTTTTGCGCCTTTGTATGTTTCCAGACGCTTTTCGTATTTTTTTGCCGAACAAAAAACAGTGTATTCAACATTTGGCGGCGTAAAATCAAGCAGGTTGTCCACAAGAGATTCAAAACCGCCGTAGCAGGCAGGAACGCCTACAGTGCCGATTATAGAGACACGAAGTTTTTTTTCTGATGAAACAGGCACTTTTTGCAAGATATTTTTATTCATAGTAAAACTCCTTTTTTTGCGTTAGGGATTTCTGCGTATGCGCTTCGCGCCTACGCTGCGAGTTTGCACGCAAACTCGTTATTTTTCTGTGCGCTAAAGCGCACGACCTAACGCTTCGCGTTAGGGATTGTAGTGGCACGCCGCAGGCGTGTTCCGGAGCGTAGCGCAGGAATGCTAACCACGAAAAGCCCGACGGCTTTAGCCGGAACGCCCTTTTTATTGACAAACACATTACATTCACATATATTCAAATTACAAACACAGTTTTTTATTATTGGAGGCACATTATGGCAAGCACATTGGTACAGATTAGGGTTGACGAGGATTTGAAAAACGAGGCGACAAGCATTTTTGAACAGCTCGGGCTTGATTTGCCGACGGCGTTCAGAATTTTTCTTAAAAAGTCCGTTGAAGAACGGGGGATTCCGTTTAGTATGAGAGTAAATTCTGAAAAGAAGTCTCTTAAACAGGCTAACGCCATTCTCAAACAGGCTAACAAAGAAGCAAAAAGGAATAAAAATCAAAATCTTTCGCTTGATGAAATTAACGATGAAATTCGAGCGTTCAGGAAAGGAGAATAAAAAATGAAAATTTTCTGCGTTGTTGACACTAATGTCATTGTTTCGGCATTGCTTAAAAGGAATTCCATACCAGGAAAGGTTGTTCAACATATTTTGGCAGGCATTGCAGTTCCTGTTTTTAACAAAGAAATTCTTTATGAATACAAAGAAGTCTTGTCCAGAAAAAAATTCAATTTTTCGTCTGAAATAATCAACGATGTTATCAAAATGATTATAAAAAACGGCATTGAACTTTCGGGAATTGAAACAGAAGAAAAACCATCTGATCCAAAAGATGTGATTTTTTATGAAGTTACTATGGATTGTCGCCAAAAGGAAGACACTTTTCTTGTAACTGGCAACATCAAGGACTTTCCGATAAAGCCGTTCGTTGTTACTCCAAAAGAAATGCTGGAGATTCTGGAAGAAGATAAAAAGAGAAAGCAATAATAGAAAATTCTGAAAAATTCCCTTATATTTATAGAAAAGAGCGGAGGTAATTATGCAGAGCACATTTACACTCAGAAAAGACGAACTGAATATGGATTTCTTGAAAGGCTTAAAAAAAATGTTTTCCGGCAAAATATTGAATATCACCGTAAGCGACAATAAAACGGACGAGCAGGATGAAACAGAATATCTTTTGAGCAATCCAGCAAACAAGCAAATACTTCTAGATGGAATTGCGGCAATTGAAAAAGGCGATGTGACAAAAGTAAAACTAGAGGCTTTATGATTGAAATAGTTGCTTTTTATAAAATCGCCTATGACGACTACAACAAATGGGAAGAAACAGATAAAAAACTTTTCAAAAGAATAAAAGAACTCATAAAAGATATTTCTAGAAACCCATTCGATGGAATCGGAAAACCTGAACCTTTGAAACACGAACTTTCCGGTTACTGGTCTAGGAGAATCAATGATGAGCATAGGCTTGTCTATAAAGTTACAGAAAATACTATTTATATAGTTTCGTGCAGAGAACATTATAAATAGTGCGAAAAATATACATTTCAGATTCATTTTCTATCTCCGATTAAAAGTCTTTTTTAAATTTTCAGCTGTTTTTTTCCACGAATATTTCTTCAGAATTTCATCTTTTATTTCTTGCGCAGGATAATTCTCATCTAAAAGAATCTTTTTTATTTGATTTATCAAACCGTTCTCATCAAGAGGCTCAAAAGAATATTTCTTGAAAAAATCAAAATCTTTCATTGCGCTTGAATTGCTGCAGCAAACTTTTTTTAAGCAAACAGCGGCTTCAAGAGGCGGAATTCCAAAACCTTCCGCGATTGACGGATAAATGAAGAGTTCCGCATGGTTGTAAACCGCATTCAGCTCATCATCTGAAAGATTTGACAAAAAGACTATTTTGTTTTTTATTTCCAAAGAGAGAGAATCATAATATTTGTATAAGGCAGCACTTTTTGAACTTTTGCTTCCAACAAACAAAAGCGAATAATTTTTATAGAATTCTCCGTCAACAAAAGTTTTCAACAGTGTAATATGATTTTTACGTTCTTCAATTCTTGAAACATAAAGAAAATATTTTCCATACTTCTCATAAAGTCCGTTTTCTTTATCTTTTGAAATTTCAAAAATATCTTTAACTGCGTTTTCCGTTATATGAATCTTGTTTTCAGGAACACAAAATCTCTTTGAAATCCGCTTTTTTGAATATTCAGAAACTGTCAGCAAAATATCTGATTTTTTCGCGGCGCGACGAAAAAGCCAAGCAACTTTAAATTTGTATAAAAAAGAATAATATTTTGGAAAATCAATCGGAATAATGTCATGAATTGTTGCAATGTATTTCACTTTGTTTGAAAGAAAAAACGGAATCAGATACTGAAAATGGGCATAATCGAATCGTCCAGCTTTGAGGATTTTCGGAAAAAAGAAAAACAAGCGGTATAAAAAGGAATTGTTCGGAATTTTTATCACATTTGCATTTTCTCCAAATGCCACTTTTATTTTTTCAATGTCGGAGCAGGCAAATGTTATTTCAAAATTTTCGTCTTTCAAAAGCTCAGAATAAATTCCCTGCAAATAAGAGACCATTCCCTGCCCGCTTCCAGAAAAGCAATGCGCATCAACAAGTATTTTTTTCATAAACGATTATCCTCCAAAGAAGATTCCTTTAGCTTGAAAATCAGGCTTTTTAAATGAATGTCTTTTTTATGCGGAACAACTTTCGCCTGTAGAATCAAAATCCAAATAACTAAATTTGGAAAAAGCAGAATATTTGTAAAAACAGACTCCATAATTCCGTAGCAAAGATAAGTTACTATGACAGAAAGCAAAAACCAGTCATTGCGCTCAAAAGAATTTTTCACAAAATTAGCATAAAGTTTCAGAAAAATAATAAATGAAACAATTCCGCCTGAAAAAATCAGAGAAAAATAAGCGCTGTCAAGCGTAATGCTATTTTCTGTAATCAAGCGAGAATTTCCCAAAATAATTCCGGGCAAATTTGAATGTGAGAAAAGCGAGTTGTAAAGGCTAAGCCGTCCTGTCAAAAACAAATCAACAAACAAAAATTTTTTGACATGAAGAGCGAGAAAAGAAAGCAAAAGCGTTACAAGCAAAGGAAAAAGAATGCAGAAAAACTTTACAATCTTAAAATGAATATGCTTAATCAAAAAATTGCTGAAATACAAAAGTACAGTGCAAATAATGAGTGTCTTGCAGCCAGTAATAACAAAAACAATAGCGGACAAAGCAATGAAAATTAAATCGATGATTTTTCCGAACTGCTTTCTAAAAAGGAGCAAAAAACAAATCATCGAGCTGAAAAAGAACATTGCAAACGTGTTTGGATTCTTAAAGCCGAAAGTATAATAAAGATTTCCATCAAAATCCTTGAACCAAAGATTACTCGCAGCTCCAAATGCGGCGATAACGCTTATAATCAAAAAGGCAGCAAAAGCTGTGCAAAATGTAGTCTTCAACGAATTTCGACAATTGCAGGAAGATAAAATAAACGCGCAAATCACAAACAAAAGAAACAAATTTCTTCTTGCAGACGAAAAATATACAAGAGAATATAAAACAGCGAAAACAAAAAAAGACAGCTGCTTTCGTTTATATTTCGCAAGATTAACCAAAGCGATAAAAAAGCAAAAATAAAACAGCAAATCACAGAATATATTCGCGCTGTCAAATGTGAGAATCGTTATTATCTTAAGCGCAAATCCAAGTTCGATGATAAAAAGAGAAATATCCGCCCGTTTAACAGAATACTTGTTCAAGCCACATTCTCCCGATTTTTTCAACAGAAAATTTTTCAAGATAAGCATTTTGCTTTCTGCAGATTTTTTCGCAAAGCTCATTATTTGAAATCAGTTTTTTTATGCGCTCGCCAAGCAGTTTTTCATCGCATTTTACAAGAATCTCTTCATCATTTTCAAAAATAAAGTCAGGACCGGAAGAGCTAAACGCAACGCAAGGAACTCCAGCACGCATCGCTTCAATCAAAACAAGCCCAAAAGGCTCATCGCGTGACGGAAGAACAAAAATTTTTGCCGCGGCATACTCATCACGCAAATCATGCGCAGGAAGAATTTTTACAACTTCATTTAGCCCAAGTTTTTCAACTTGCCTTTGAAGCTCGTCTTTAAGAAATCCGTTTCCGCAGATTCTCACTTCATAATTCTTCAGGGAATCTTTTATTTTTGAAACCGCATTTATCAGAATGTCAAAACCTTTTATGGGAACAAGCCTGCCAGCCACAAGAATGATGTTCTTAGGATTTCTTTTAACAGAATCCGCAACACTTTTATTGTTTTCCACGCTGTTTGGAATCACACAGACTTTATTTTTCAAAAATTTATAAGAATCTTTTTCATTCTCTGTAAGCACGACAACTTTATAAAGGCACGGATAAAAAATTCTTTGCAAAATCCGTTTTGAAAAAGAGACCATGCTTCTATTTATATGCTCGCACGCGACACATTTTATTCGCTTTGCAAAATAAGGAAGCAAAAAGCACGAAAAATTATGGCCGGAAGAAACAAGATAATCGATTTTTTCAGACTCGCTCATTTCTGAAATTTTCTTTTTCAGAGTGCCATATTTTCTAAAAAATCTTTCATGGCAATTAAGATGAATAATTTTTATTTCATCTGGAATTTCGTAGATTTTATTGTATTCGCTCGACTCAACGCTCAAAATTGAAACGCGAAATCGCAAAGAAGAAACAAGAATCTTTGCAAGCGAAATAACAGCTTTTTCCGTTCCGCCGATTCGAGAAATATTTTCTATTACGAAAAGCACATTTTGTTTTTTATATTCAGACATATTTTTCCTCATAATTATGGTTTTCTGTTATATTTTTTTTCATATTTGAGACATCCGACGGTTTATCAAAAATCAAATAAAAAAGAATATAAATAACAATCGAAAAAACTAAAGATAAAACACACAAGCAACAATACGACTTAGAGCAACTTAAAAATTTATTAATCCAAGCCCCTTCCAAATTATCGTAAATAGATTCTGAAAGTAAAAAAGTCCAAGCGACACTTATAAAAAAAGTAAATTTTGATGTGAGTTTTTGGCTTGAAATATTTTTATGTAAAAAATTTTCGCCAGTATTTTTATAGACAGAATAAACATAACATTCTCTTTTTTCATTTTTCTTTGAAAGATTCGCAAGTTCTTTTTCATAATCTTGAACAACATTTATCCACGAAAGCATCCAATGATAATGACCTTTTACAGTTAAGTTCCAGCAGATTGAAGTTATAAGACCAACAAGAATAATAAGAATCTTGAAAAAAACATTTTCAGACGAAGAATTATTTACTTGATAAAAACCAACAAATAATGCTCCTGTAAAAATTGAATAGTAATTTGCCCAAGTATTGTAATTTTGATAATGAAAATTTCGCCCCTCAATTGCTTTTTCATAGTATTTAAAAATGTAATTGAATTTATCTTCTTTGCATTGAGAGTTCTTAACTTTATTAGATTCTTCACCGTCGTCTGTTACCATAATTCTTTTTCCCTTGTAATTTATTTCTTCGATTTTATCCTTTCCACAAACGGCGAACATTCTCTAATTTCTTCCAACCGCTTGTTCTCATTTCCAAAATCAATCGGCACGAACAATTTTTCAAAATCACCTGAAAAAATCCGGCTCTTTAATCCAAAATCTTCCAGCATGGAATCTACACGAACATTCTGGGTTTCAAATTTTCCTTTTTGATGAACTGATAAAAAAGGTTTGTTGAAAATCAGAGAAAACACAGTACCATGAAAAGAGTTTGTCACAACTGCGCTTGCGTTCTCGTAAAGTCCAAGCCATTCCTCCACTGTCGGATAAGTTTTTTTATAAAAATTAATCTTTTGAGCCTCATTCGCAGGAACATAAACCACATCAAGATTTTTTGACTTTGCAAACTGATTCATTTTGCGTATAGAAAAATCCGTGTTGTTTCCTAAAAGATAAAGCAGAATATAGGGCTTTTTTGGAGCAAATTTTTTACTTGCAATTTTCTTATATTCATCAGAAGAAAGAAGCATTGTCGGGTCTTGCTGAAGCACAGCGTTTTCAAATCCAAGTTGCCTGCAGATTTCAACTCCGCTTTTTTCACGGCAAGAAATAAAGTCAAATTCTGAAAGCTCCTGTTTAAAAAGATTCTTAAATTCAACAGCCAACGAGTTTTTTCCGAAAGAAGCCGCACAGGAAATTTTCTTTGCATAATCCGGCGCAAAACAAAGAAGATACGCCTTTATCTGTTCGTAAACCGTACTATAATCTTCTCCGTAAGTGTTCCAGACCTGGTCACTTCCGGCAATGTAAATATCAGCCATTGGACAGTCAGATTCAAGCTCTGAAAGACTCCTGAAAATTTTTGTAGGATTCAAATTTTTATCCACAAAATCAGGAATTTTCCTTTTCTCATCATTTTTATTTTCTAATAAAATTTTCCGTGCGATTTTACAGAGCAAGCGGTTCTTAAAATAACTAATCAACGAAAAAAATCCGTTTTTTTGCAAAAGCGACTTATAATAATCTTTCCTTGAACAACCAAGCGGAATATCAGCTCTAATCAGAAAAGTTTCAAAACCGAGAGAATGCAAAAAAGTCTGCAAGGCATAATTCTGCAGAATAGTGCCATAATTGCTTCGGGTAATCCAGTATGTTATGATGCCAATTTTCATCATCTACTCCATCAAATCTTTCTTCAAAGCCTTGCGCTGATTTTTAAGACTTCTCTTTGCGTACCAGACAGGAAAAAGTCCGATTATCAAATTCTTTATTTTTGTCTTTAGCTTTAAGTCAGCTTTCAAGTTCGCGGAAATGAACAGTTTGCGGTTGTTTTTCAGGCAGTCCTTATAAAGCTCAATATTCTCTTTCTTGGAATTTGTCGCGATAATCAGGAACAAGGTAAAATTATAGTTCTTCCATATATGCCAGTTGCAAGCGTTTATCAAAAACGGAGTTTTTATCACAAGATTTTCTTTTATATAACGAATGTTCTCCGCTGCGTTAATTCCCATCTTAAGGTTATAATGAGTAAGTCCCGAGTTCGTATTGTTCAGCCTATAGTTATAAACTTTTCTATGTCCAATCCCAACATGGTTCGCATACTGAGCCGCAAAAGAAGAAAAATACAGTCCCTCTCCACTCCAAGGCCGTGAAAAAGTAAGATTGTGCTTTCTCAGCATTTCTGTTTTATAAATTTTATTCCATGGACCAATTGCAATATATGGAAGAATTATTTGTGCCGCCGCATATTCTGATGTCCAACATTCTATTTTATCTTTTTCAGTCTGAATTCTGTCTCGAGTTGTAAAAATTTCTGTACTCATTCCCATTTCAGAATTCGTTTCATGTACAAGGCGCAACATATAGTCTACATAATCAAGTTCAAGCCAGTCATCACCATCAATAATAACAAGCCATTCTCCGGTCGCAATTTTCATTCCATTATTGCGAGCTGCACATGCACCAGAATTTTCCTCATGGACAACTTTTATTCTGATGTCTTTTTTTGCATACTCATCACAGATTTTTCCACTGTTATCTGGAGAACCATCATCAACGAGAATAATCTCAATATTTTTATAAGTCTGATTTATAATCGACTTAATAAGTTTATCTAAAAATTTTTCTGATTTATAAATGGCTACAACCATTGAAACTTTTTCATTTTCTTCCATAAATTATTTTCCAGCTCCTATCTTTCTTTTTCCGAATTCCACAATCTGCGCAAATTCCTTTCTACACAGAACACAAGCTGCAAGAAGCAGCACAACATTCACCGCGTAATTTCCTCTGCCCAATCTATCGCTAAAGAGCACAACAACACTCTGGGCAACAAGAAGCAGATAAAGCGCACTATCCTTTATCAAAGAAACGTTCAGCCTCATTATCTTTTTCGCATTGTACATTCTCATTGCCCAGACAAGAATGTAAGCGGCCGCTGTAGCAACCGCAGCACCAAGAGTTCCAATAAAATGAATAAGGACAATGTTCAGAACAATATTCAAGACTGCGCCAGCAACTGTAGAGGTCGCAAAACTTTTTGAATCCTTAACAGCCGCGAATATTCCGCCCAAATACCCGGAAAGAGAGCCGAACACAACAGAGACAAGAAGAAACGGAACATATCTCCAGGCGGCAAAAAAATCTTTAGCATAAAGAATATGAGCGACAGGCTTTGCAAGAACAATCAGCACCGAACAGACAATGCACATTGCGGCATTGTAAAACCCGTACATTTTGGAAAAAAATCCGCTTTTGTCGTCCCTGTCAAAATCCTGAACCGCAGAAAGAGTCCACGCCTGGCTAAAAATCAGCTGGAACATCGAAAGAATGGAAGGAATCTTGTAGGCAACAGAATAAATTCCGTTCTCAACAATTCCGCACATCGCAGTAACAATATAGCGGTCTGAGACAGTGTTCACCCACCAGGAGACGCTGTTCAAGGTCATCGGGCATGAATACGAGAGCATCTGTTTTTTGAGAGTCCTGTCCTGCCGCCTGATTTTTATAAAATGGAAAATCTTCAGTGAAACACAGAGATAGAGAATCTGGCAAAAAGTCCCGGCAATTGTGGCAAGATAATAGCCTTTCAGCCCAAGATGAAGCGGAAGCAGAAAGGTTATGTTCAGCGCAATCATCACCGCCGAACAGAGAACTCCAGAGATTGACACATCCTTAACCCGGTCAAGTCCGCGCGCATAGTTCAGAAGAAGCTGGCTAAGAGCGTTCACCGCGAACATCAGAAAAAGAAACAGCGGATACTCATTGAAAAGCGGCGCAAACTTAAAAAAACTGTTCGCAGCAATAAGCAACGCAAAAACCAGAAGCGAGTAGAAATAATACTTCAGGCTTATGGAAACAATCCCTTCCTTTGAAACATTCTTGTCCAGAAGAAAAACCGTTGTCGCATCCGAGATATTCAGCGTAAGAATCGGCACAAAAAGAGCGCCCGTCGCAGAGTACAAATCGTAAGTTCCATATTCTGCAGAAGTAAGCACGCTTGTGTACAGCGGCACAAGAAAAAACGCCAGCAGCTTAGTTCCAAACTGGCCAACAGTGAGAAATGCTATATTTTTTGCAAGATAACGTTTGCCTTTCATTGGAAGCTAATATATTTTCTCCGAAAAGATTGTGACAGAATCATCTTCATCGCCCACCAATTCCCCATCACAGTCGTAAATCACCTGGCCGCCATTAAAAACACCGGTTTCGACAGGCTCAACCAGCCCAGAATTTCCGGTGGCTGAGCTTGCCGAAGCCACAGATTCAATCACCTTTCTGCTGATTTCTTCGCCACCGAGCCACACGGATTTATCTTTATCCGCGACAGGCGACAAAGTGCATATATATAAAAAGAGTTTCGCAGTTTTATCCGCCTTGAGCCGTTCAAGCATAAAAGAAAGCATCGCCTCG
>CAVJSA010000072.1:0-7805 GCA_963651875.1 Lachnospiraceae bacterium
AGGGATGCGCCCAGATAAAAAATAAAATTTTTAAATACCAGGAGGAACTATGGCAACAGGTTTAAATACAATTGAAGAAGCTCTTGAAGATTTAAGAGCCGGCAAAATGATTATGGTTACAGATGCCGAAGATCGCGAAAACGAAGGAGACTTAATCTGCGCTGCAAGATATGCAACTCCGGAAGTGTTAAATTTTATGGCAAGCAGGGCTAAAGGTTTAATTTGCATGCCGATGAGTGCACAGATTGCAAAAAAGTTAGGCTTTTCGCAGATGGTCAGCGACAACACGGACAACCACGAAACAGCTTTTACTGTAAGCATAGACCACGTAAATACATCTACAGGAATCAGCGCATTTGACCGTTCACTTACGGCAATGGCTGTTGTAAAGGCGGATGCAAAGCCACAGGATTTTAGACGTCCTGGACACATGTTTCCGCTGGTAGCTAAAGAAGGCGGAGTTTTTGTAAGAACAGGACACACAGAAGCAACGGTTGATTTTTGCCGTCTTGCAGGTTTAGAAGAAGCTGGTCTTTGCTGCGAAATTATGAGTAGCGACGGACACATGGCTCGGCTTACAGAACTAAAACAAATGGCAAAGGACTGGAACTTAAAGCTTGTGAGCATTGAACAGTTAATCAAATATCGCAAAACTCACGAACAGATTGTCGAAAAAGTGGCAGAAGCAAATCTTCCGACAAAATACGGCAATTTTAAGATGATCGGCTTTTTAGATAAAATTACCGGAGCAGAACACGCAGCCCTTGTAATGGGCAACGTGAGCGGGACAGAAGAAAGCATTTTGTGCAGGGTTCACAGCGAGTGTTTAACCGGAGACACTTTTGGCTCTTTAAAGTGCGATTGTGGAGATCAGTTTGCGGCAGCAATGACCAAGATTGCACAGGAAGGCAGGGGAGTTCTTTTGTATTTAAGGCAGGAAGGCAGAGGAATCGGGCTTTTAAATAAAATAAAGGCCTATGCCTTGCAGGATCGGGGAATGGACACAGTTGACGCAAATCTTGCTCTCGGTTTACCGGCAGATGCCCGCGACTACAATTGCGGAATCCAGATGCTTAAAATTCTTGGAATTAAAAAGATTAAGCTTTTGACGAACAATCCTGACAAAATTAAGCAGATTAACGACAGCGACAGTGGAATCGAAATTACAGAGCGGTTGCCTCTCGCTGTTCCGACTCGTCCGCAGGACATTCAATATTTAACGACAAAGCGTGTCCGCATGGGTCATTTTTTATAAGACTTGGGCGCACCCTGCTTAAGCAGGAACGGGCTATCCCATTGCGCAGTATAAAATTTGAAAAAATTAATTTCTAAGAATATAGGAGAATAAAAATGAACATTATCGAAGGAAAATTAGTTTCGACAGGTAATCCAAAAATTGCAATCGTAGCAGCCCGCTTTAACGAATTTATCGTAAGCAAACTGATCGAAGGTGCACGCGACGGACTTTTGCGCCACGACGTAAAAGAAGAAAACATTGATCTTTGCTGGGTTCCTGGCAGTTTTGAAATTCCAGTTGCAGCAAAACATCTTGCAGAAACCAAAAAGTATGATGCAATCATTTGTCTTGGCGCTGTAATCCGCGGAGCAACTGACCATTATGATTATGTTTGTGCCGAAGTTTCTAAGGGAATTGCGCAGGTTTCTCTACAGACAGGTCTGCCTGTTCTGTTTGGAGTTCTTACAACAGACACAATCCAGCAGGCAATCGAACGCGCAGGTACAAAAGCCGGAAACAAAGGCTACGACTGTGCAATGAGCGCCCTGGAAATGATAAATCTTTTCCAGAAGATTTAGTTGCTCCATTGTCGAAAACGCGGGTTATTGTCTCGCCACGTTCCGGCAATCTCGTCCCCACGTGGCATTGTCGGCAATGACCCTATAATCTATAGATTCCCGCATCAAGTGCGGGAATGACAATATGTGTGTCATTCCCCGGCTTGACCGGGGAATCTTTTTTCATAATGAATTGCATGCCGATGCACATAATTCATTATTAAGAGAACTTTTTAGACAGCCCCATGACAAAAAAAATAAATGCGTGAATGACGGATTAGTGCAAGGCACGTATGACCGTTATTACAAGGCTGGAATGGCAGGTTATTAGTATTCGCCTTCCCAGTCTTCGCCAAATTCTTCTTCCAGTTCCATTATTGCAGACTGATCGCCTGCCATTGCTTCGTCGTAGAGCGCACCGTAGTAGTTGTCGTAATCATTGTCAAAAGGTCCTGCATAAAAATTGTCATTCTTCTTTTTGCGCTGATTAGAATTTGAAGAATCTAAAGAAGAAGTTCCAAAAAATAAATCACTGAAAAAACCCATAAAAACCTCCTGGGGCTGTTTAGCCCCCCTTTGATGCTTAATTTTACCACACGGCAGGGACATATACGGTCCTTGTGCTAAATTTTTTCAATTTTTTTGCGTGAGCGCTGAGAGTTCTGCAACCTCGTAACGCGCAGGTGGTTGGTTCACGTCCGACAGTTTGCTTTTGCCCCTGAAGAGATTCCTGCATCGAGTGCGGGAATGACAATGGTTAGTCAAGGCGAGGAATGACACCCTCTCGTATCATTGCCGGACGTGCCCCGCCAATCTCTTCCTCCATGTCATTGCCGGGCTTGACCCGGCAATCTGTTGTGTAATAAAGTCTCCATTTTTTGCGTTACCGAAGGGCGGACATAGCGACCCGGAATGTAATGAAGGGGCACGCCCAATTTTTTCTAAAAATAAAAAATCAATTTCTCAATAAGGCTTTTTTTTGTTGAAAAGTGGCGGTTAAATCTGTATTTTGTTAGTCATTGCTAATTTGAACTGGCTGGTTCTTTGATGATTGACAAAAAAATTATTTCTGTTGTGCCTGAATGTAAATGTTTTGTTTTTTTGACGGTTGCTTTGCAGTTGCTTGAGCTTTTCGTGAACATTCTGAGCGTTTTTTTTATTTCTGTTTTTTTAAAAGACATTTTTTATGGTGAACTTTTGCCATCTCGCGTTGTCGTAACGGTTTGTGCTGTTTTATCTTCGCTTATTGAGCGGTCGGTGTGCGTAAAGCTTTCGGCACGGACTAGCTTTAATGCTTCTAAGCTCGTAAAAAAAAGACTCCGCGTTCTTTTGCTGAATAAACTTTTGCGGCTTGGACCTTCGTATACTTCGAAAGTGTCGTCGGCGGAAGTTGTGCAGGTTTGTGTTGAAGGCGTTGACCAGCTTGAAACTTACTTTGGGCAGTATCTTCCGCAGTTTTTTTATTCGATGATTGCGCCTTTTATTCTGTTTACCCTTTTTTGTTTTATAAATGTGCGGTGCGCGGCTGTTCTTTTGTGCTGTGTGCCTTTGATTCCCGTTGTGATTGTTATCGTACAGAAAATTGCAAAGCGGCTTTTGGCAAAATACTGGGGGCAGTACACGAGTCTTGGAAGTTCATTTCTGGAAAATCTGCAGGGGCTGACCACGCTAAAAATCTATCAGGCGGACGGAGCTAAGGCTGTAGAACTGAAAAGGGAAAGCGAGCTTTTTAGAAAAATCACGATGAAAGTTCTTACAATGCAGCTTAACTCGATTGTCGTGATGGACGTTGTGGCTTACGGAGGGGCGGCTCTTGGAATTATCGTCGCGGCTTTTGAACTAAAAAACGGCAGAATGGATGTTTTCGGCTCTGTTATGACATCTCTTTTGTCTGCGGAATTTTTTATTCCGATGAGAAGGCTCGGAAGTTTTTTCCATGTTGCGATGAACGGAATTGCTGCAAGCAAAAAGATTTTTAAGATTTTAGAGCTTGAAGAATCTGACGGCCGGGAGAATTTTTGCGGTGCCGAAAGTGGCAACGATTGCGGCGAGTATTGCGGGCAATGTACGGACGGCTACGCTCAGGGGGCGGACGGCATTTTTGTAAAAAATCTTTCGTTTGCTTATGGCGAAAAAACTGTTCTTAATGATGTAACGATGGAGTTTCCAAAAGGCCGGCTGACGGCAATTACTGGCGAGAGCGGCAGCGGAAAATCCACGATCGCAAAGCTTGTTTCTAAAAAATGTGCCGGTGTCTGTTACACCGGGGCGGCTTCCTACATTTTTGCCGGAACTGTGCGGAGCAATCTTTTAATGGCGGATTCTACTTTGAGCGACGAAGAAATGTGGCAGGCTTTAAGAAAAGTGAATCTTGAAGAGTTTTTGCTCAGCAAGGAATGTTGCGGACTAGAAACAAGACTTTTTGAGCAGGGCGCGAATTTTTCAGGCGGGCAGAGGCAGCGTCTTTCCATTGCGCGCGCGTTTTTGCAGAAAAGCGATTTTTATATTTTTGATGAGGCGACAAGCAGCATAGACAGCGAAAACGAGGATTTTATCATAAGGCAGATTTATGAACTTTCGCGCGCTAAAACCGTGGTCTTGATTACTCACCGGCTGGCTAATTCTGTCGGGGCAGCAAATATTTATGTTATGAAAAACGGAAAAGTTGTTCAAAGCGGAACTCACGCTCAGTTGCTCAGTGTGGACGGAGAATATTTAAAACTTTTTAACACTCAAAAGACATTGGAAGAATTTAATCATGAATAAAAAAACTACAACTAGTTCATCTGGCAGAGGAGAGCGAGGGGCGAGAACAGAAGCGGCAGCGAAAAAACGGAGCAATTTTAAGGCGTGCCTTGAACTTTTGCGCCTTGTGCGTCCGCTTTCGTTTTTTATGGTTTGCGCGGTTTTAACCGGTGTTCTCGGTTTTGCCTGCGCGGCTTTGATTCCGACCATTGGCGTTGTGTCGGCTCTTAAAATATTGGGAAAATACGCTTTTAACACGCCGCTTTCGTTTATCTTAATTTGCGCGGGGGCGGGGGCAGTTTTGCGCGGAATTTTTCATTACATTGAACAGACCTGCAACCATTACATTGCGTTCACCCTGCTTGCCCTTATCCGCGAAAAAGTTTTTGCCGCTTTAAGGAGGCTGTGTCCTGCAAAACTTGAAGGGCGGGGCAAGGGAAATTTAATCAGCCTGATTACAAGCGACATTGAGCTTTTAGAAGTTTTTTTTGCGCACACGATTTCGCCGGTTGCGATTGCTTTTATTTTTTGCCTTTGTATGTGCGCTTTTTTGTTCTCTTTCAGCTATCTTTATTGCGTTGTGGCCCTTTTTGCGTATCTTTCGCTTGGAGTTCTGCTTCCGTTTGTTGTTTCTAAGCTCTGCGGACAGGGCGGAAACGTTTTAAGGTCAAGGGCGGGCGAATTGAGCTCTTTTGTCTTAGAAAGCTTAAGGGGACTTTTTGAATTGAATCAGTTTAACTGCGGCAAAAAACGTGTAAAAACTCTTGAAGAAAAAACAGACGATTTGATTCAAGTTGACTCAAAACTAAAAGACAGGGCAGGAACAAGCCAGGCTCTGGCAGTTGCTCTCGTTCTTTTTTTTGAAGGCATTTTTCTTTTGTGCGCAGCTCTTCTTTTTGCAAAAGACAAAGTTGACGCGGCAGGAGTTTTGGTTCCTTTTGTTGCTTTTATAAGCTCGTTTGGGCCGGTTCTTGCGCTGTCGTCGCTCGGAACGACCCTGCAGAATACTTTTGGAGCTGCAAACCGCGTTCTTGATATTCTTGAAGAAAAGGCGGAAACTCAAGAATTATCGGGCTTTGAGAAAGTTGAATTTAACGGGGCGGAACTGTCGGGCGTCGATTTTTCGTACAAGCAAAATAAAGACAGCGAAAATCAAAAAATCCTGCAAAACGTAAACGTAAAGTTTGAAAAAGGAAAAATCACCGGAATTGAAGGAAAAAGCGGCAGCGGAAAATCAACAATGCTAAAACTTTTGATGCGGTTCTGGAAGGCAGATAGCGGAACTGTAAAGATAAGTTCAACCGACGTGAACAAGATTAACACAGAAAATCTGCGCAAAATGGAAAGCTACGTAACTCAGCAGACGGAACTTTTCCATGATTCAATCGAAAGCAATATTAAGATTGCAAAACTTGAGGCAACCCGCGAAGAAGTTATTCAGGCATGCAAAAAAGCTTCTGTCCACGATTTTATTATGAGCCTTCCTTGTGGCTACGAAACACAGGTGGGCGAGCTTGGCGACACGCTTTCGAGCGGAGAAAAACAACGGCTTGGAGTTGCCCGGGCGTTTTTGCACGATTCGCCTTTTGTGCTTTTGGACGAGCCTACGAGCAATCTTGACACCCTGAACGAGGCAGAAATTTTAAAGTCGATTCATGATGAATGTAAAAACAATGCTGAAAAAACAGTCGTTCTTGTTTCGCACAAAAGTTCTACTTTAAAAATTGCGGACAAAACATTTAAAATGCAGAACGGAAGATTAAGCTAAGATGAAAAAACGAACTCCAGAACAGACAGAAAAAAAACGTGCGCAGGAAAAAACAATCTTAAAAGAAATGATTGGTTTGTACTGCAGGCTAAAGCACAAAAAAGGCAATAAAGATAAAACTGATAAAAATGCCGATAGACAGGCCGGTAAAAATTCTCTTTGCCCCGACTGCACCGGACTTTTAGACTACGCGCTTTTACGCACGGAAAAATGTCCTTTTATGGCGACAAAATCTTTTTGTTCAAAATGCAAAGTCCACTGCTACAAGCCGGAGATGAGGGAAAAAATCAGACAGGTAATGAAATTTTCAGGCCCAAGAATGATGTTTTATTTTCCGCTACAAGCAATAAAACACGTTTTTGCAAAATAAGTAAAAAAGTCTCAAAAAAGGAAATTTATATGAATAAATTTAAAATCAAGGATATTGTTTTTCTCGCGCTGATTTCTGCCGTAACAATGTGTACCTGCGCCGTAATGCCACTTATAATAAGTTTGCAGCCTGTTATTTTTGGAATTTCGCAGGCTGTAACCTGCACGCAGATTTCGCTCTTTTTTACGATTGGTCTTTGCAAGGTCGAAAAGCCAGGCTCACTTTTTATAATGGCGCTTTTTATGGGCCTGATTCAGCTTTTAATGGCGCCGGTAATGTTTTTTTCAACGCTTTTGATTGCCCTCGTTGTTGAGCTCCTTGCGTTTCTGGTTTTCCGCGGATTTGAAAAGCATTCTTCGCTTTATTTTTCGCTTGTTCTGTTCAACCTGCTTTCGCTTCCGCTCAACGTTTTGTACAACTATTTTTTTGGAAAAGAAGCTCTGTTTCTTGTGGCATTCAAATTTCCTCTCGTTACCGTTTTAATGACAGTTTTAATTGTAGTTTTGTGCGGTTTAGGAACTTTTTCAGGAATTTTAATCTGCAAAGAACTTAAAAAAGCCGGAGTTTTTAGAAAATAATGCGTTCTTTGTATTCAGCAAAACCGGTTTTTCCGTTTTTTGGCGTTTTTTCTTCCATATTGGTTATTGTCTTCGGTCTTTTGTTTGCGCCTTGTCCCAAAACTTTATTTTTTTCAGGCTCTGCGTGGATTTTGTTTTTGGTTTTCGGCTCGTACAAGGCGTGTTTTTTTGTTCTTCCTTTTATGTTCGCTTTTGGAGCAATTTTTTACGGACTTACTTTTTTGATTTCAAAAGAGTTTGCTTCTTCGCTTGCGGCTTTTACCCGGATTGTCTGTGTTTTTGTCGCCGTAATTCCAGGACTTTCCGTTCCGCCGGTCAATGTTGTGCGTTCGCTTTCTTCATTAAAAGTAAAAAAATCGTTCAGACCGGTTTTAAGGACAATTACTCTCGGGCTTATGATTACGCTTTCGTTTTTTCCGATTCTCGCAAAAGAAATTGCCCAGGTAAAAGAAGCCGTTCAGACGAGGGGAAGTGGGAGTGTTTTTAGTCCGAAGATTTTTTACCGGGCTTTTTTGATTCCGCTTGTAATTCGCCTTGTAAATATCTGCGA
>CAVJSA010000072.1:8033-9797 GCA_963651875.1 Lachnospiraceae bacterium
ATTCTGACTTTTTTCTTGAATATGGAGAACTTTCACTTTTAGCCGGTTTTTCAGGCTCAGGAAAAAGCACAGTTCTTTCTATTTTAACCGGAATTATTCCAAATCTTGTAAATGGAAAACTTGAAGGAAAAGTTTTTGTTGACGGCGAAGACATTTTGTTCAAAAAAATAAATTCAATCTGCAAAAAAGTTGCCCTTGTAATGCAAAATGCGGAGATTCAGATTATCCACGAAAGTGTTGAAGATGAAATCGCTTTTGGAATGGAAAATTTCGCCTTTAAAAAACAAAAAATGGAAGAGCAGCTTGAAAACTCTTGCAAGATGATGGCTCTTGAAAGGAAATGGCAGACGCGCACACTTTCCGGCGGACAAAAACAGCGCCTAATTACAGCCTGCGCTTTAAGCACAGAGCAAAAAATAATTCTTCTTGACGAGCCTCTTGCAAATCTCGACACAGCCGGCACCGAACTTTTGATGAAAACGCTAAAAAACTTATGCAACCAAGGCTACGCCGTTTTGATTGTGGAGCACCGTCTTGACGAGCTTATAAATTACGTTGATTCACTCTGGAACATAAAAGAAGAAAATCTTGTAAAAATTGCCGACAAAGAAAAATTCTTAAACGAACAGACTGTTTTAATTAAAGACATCTGCAAAACAAAAATTGAGGCAAGAGAAATTTTATTTTCGCTAAAAAACGTAAAATACAGCGTTAACGGCAGGGAAATTTTAAAAGACATTTCGTTTGACATAAAAAAAGGGGAGAGGGTAGTTTTGTGCGGACAAAACGGATGCGGAAAAACAACTCTTTTGCGCCTTATCGCCCGTCTTGCGCAATGTTCAGGGGGCAAAATTGAACAAAACCTTGACGAAAAACTCGGTCAAAAATCAAAAATGCCTTTAAAAATAAAAAACGCCTGGTTTAAAAAAGTTGGTGTGGTCTACCAGAATCCAAGTTACCAGCTTTTTATGCCAACAGTTTTAGAAGAAATTGAATTTTCGTGTTTTTCAAAAGAATACGCCCAAAAAATTATCGCGCTTTTTGCCCTTGAACCGCTTTTAAGACGCCATCCGCAGTCGCTTTCAGAAGGGCAGAAAAGACGGGTTTCGATCGCCGCGGTGCTTGCCAAAAAGCCGGAAGTATTGATACTCGACGAGCCGACAGTCGGGCAGGACTACGAAGGACTTTGCTCTCTTACAAACATTCTAAACATTCTCCACGACCAGACCCAAAACACAATGATTTTAGTAACCCACGACAAAAGATGTATAAACGCCCTCAGCGACCGTAAAGTTTTTATAAAAAATGGAATGGTAGAAAAGCTGAAAAGTCATAGGCAGGCACAACTGGGGAAAAGATGGCCTCTACAGCATTTGAGTTAGCATGTCATTCCACGTAATCGAGTTAGCATGTCAGTCCCGCATCTTGACTTTATGTGTCATTCCCTGGCTTGACCAGGGAATCTGCTTACTACAGTAGATTGTCGGGTCGAGCCCGACAATGACATGGGTGCAGTCCGACAATGACGCAATGACGCGGGGGCGAGCACGGCAATGACACGGATGCGCTCCGACAATGTCAAAGTTCTCTAGTGTCATTCCCGCATTTGTACGATGTGTTGTTCCAGCACTTAACCTATGCGTCATTCCCGCATTTTGTACCACATGTCATTCCACGGCTTGACCGCGGAATCTAATTTACTTTCCACTCATTAATATTCTTTTCTTTTGAATCAAAATTTACGCCGACTTTAAAAAGTTTTCG
>CAVJSA010000073.1:0-9534 GCA_963651875.1 Lachnospiraceae bacterium
TTAATATTCAGCATCTTCTTACCATTAAGAAATTACAGGGATGTAATTTCTTAATACCTATCCCTTGCGCGTAACCTGTTGTTCTACGTGTCATTCCCATACTTGATTCAATTGTCATTCCCCGACGTGATCGGGGAATCTCCTCTGACGATAGATTGTCGGGGCAAGGTGAAACAATGACACGGAGAGTTGTCATTCCACGTCTTGACTTACTATTGTAATTCCCGCACGGGAAGCGGGAATCTCCTGTGAACACTATTATCCCCATTGCGCAGTTGCATAATTATTTGACGGAAACACTTTTCTTTGCTACATTAAAGGAAAGGAAATGCCTGATTTCTGTCGGTCGTCTCCACATTTTTTAGCGAAAAGCCGCCTCTAGTGGTCAAGACTGGGCGGCTTTACTTTTTAACTCTTCTTATCTTTTTAGGTAAGAAAGGGTTGCGATAACTGTGCCTGCAACAGCAGCGATGCAATTAATAATTGTCGCTACCGCTAAAACAAGCTCTAAAGTCATACGCAAGGCCTCCCATAATCAAATTCCAGCAAGCTGGTTGAGTTTTAGGAGACACCGCCTTAGAAAATCAGACATTTCCAATAAAATCATTGTAACGTAATTTATTACTACTGTATATATGTAAGGTTTAAAAGCTTTACCTTCGTGTTTTTCCTGTCATTCACTAGATTGTCGGGTCAAGGGGAGACAATGACACGGAGCGTTGTCATTCGCGTGCTTGTTTTTCGTGACATTCCACGTCTTGATAACTCTGTCATTTCCACGTCTTGACTAACCATTGTCATTCCCGCACGGGAAGCGGGAATCTCATAAAACCCTGTCATTCTCCAGCTCGACTGGGGAATCCCTTTTTGCACTAGATTGTCGGGTCAAGGTGAGGCAATGACATAATAGCAAGCCCTATAATGCGCGAATGGGCAAGGAATTTTTGCGTATCAGTCTGGCGACTGATACGCTGAGAGTTTGTGCAACAAACTTTTTATTAACGTGTGCGCAAAATGCGCACAGCCTTGCCTTGGGCAAGGGATTGGAGAGGCGCCGCAGGCGTTCTGCGTAGCAGAATGAAGCGAATAGCGGAACGGCGGAAAGCCCGGTTTTTTGCGCAGCAAAAAATGACCCCGAAAAAAAACAAACAAAAAATGGGACAAAAATTGCTGTCTATATTATAATCTAGTCGAAAATAATCAAAGACTTTGAGGAATTTCGATTATGGAATTTAAAAGACAAATATATCTTGAAAAGCTAATAAAACGCCAGAGCAACGGACTTATAAAAGTAATAACAGGCGCCAGACGAAGCGGAAAATCTTATCTTTTAAATAAAATCTTTTTTGAATGGCTTAAAGAAAGTGGCGTAAAAGAAAGCAATATAATCAGATTTGCTTTTGATTCTGATGAAGATTTAGATTTGCTGGATGATTTTAATCCTGAAGAAAGCACAAAAATCAAAATCAATAAAAATTCCTATTTGGTTAATTCTAAAAAATTCCGTGCGTACATAAAAAACAAGACGACCACAAATGAAAAATATTTTCTACTGCTTGATGAAGTTCAGTTGTTAGACGGTTTTATAAGTACTTTGAATGGCTTTTTACGTCATGAAAATTTTGAAATATATGTTACCGGTTCAAATTCAAGGTTTTTGTCTTCAGATATTGCAACGGAATTTAAAGGAAGGAGCTCTGTAATTCATATTCTTCCTTTGTCTTTTTGTGAATATTGTGAAGGTTTGCAGCTTGAACCAAAAGAAGCCTGGAAAAATTATATCGTTACTGGTGGAATTCCCCTTGTTGCTTTAATGCAGACAGAGGAAGAAAAATACGAGTATCTAAAAAATCTATGCGATGAAACTTACTTAAAAGACATAATAAGTCATAACGGAATCCGTAAACGGCAGGCACTTTCTGACACATTTAATATTCTTGCTTCGATGACAGGAAGTCCGCTTAATATTTTAAAACTTTCAAATACATTTGAAAGCGTAACAAAAACTAAGATTACTGATGATACTATTTCTGATTTTGTAAGTTATTTTATGGATGCATTTGTGGTTTCCAGGGCTTCTAAATTCAATATCAAAGGAAAAAAATATATAAATTCGCCATTTAAGATTTATTTTGAAGATATTGGGGTAAGAAATGCCAGATTGAATTTCAGGCAGATTGAAGAAACTCACATAATGGAAAATATAATTTATAACGATCTTCGTTACCGCGGGTTTAATGTTGATGCAGGCGAAATTGATATAAATGAAAAAACAGACCGGCTGGATGCAAACGGAAAGAATATTTATGTTAAAAAGGCTCTGGAAGTTGATTTTATTGCCACAAAAGGAAGCGAAAAATATTACATTCAGTCTGCGTTGAACATAGGAACACCGGAAAAAGAAAGTCAGGAAAAAAAGTCGTTTTATTATATTGATGACAGTTTTAAGAAAATTCTGATTACAAAAAATGATTTAAAAGTTTACAGAGATGAAAAAGGTGTCGAAATCGTAGATTTATTTGATTTTCTTTTAAATTATAAAATGTAAGCTTTATTGGAAGAATACGGGCAAGGGATTTTTGCGTAGTGAAGGCAGTTCAGTCATTCACTAGATTGTCGTGTCAAGGTGAGACAATGACATATTAGCGACCTATAATGAGCGACCGGGCAAGGGATTTTTGCGTATCAGTCTAGCGACTGATACGCTGAGAGTTTGTTGCACAAACTCTTTATTAACGTGTGCGCAAAATGCGCACAGCCTTGCCTTGGGCAAGGGATTGAAGAGGCGCCGCAGGCGTTCTGCGCAGCAGAATGAAGCGAATAGCGGAACGGCGGAAAGCCCGGTTTTTTGCGCAGCAAAAAATGACCCCGAAAAAGTATTTTGGTGATTCTGCTTTTTGTGCGTTTAATTGTCTAATCTGTCTATTTTTATTAAAATAAGAATCCATATAAATCAATTTTTTTAGGACGACAAAATGTCAGAAAGAAACATTTCAGAGCTTTGCCACTGGGCTGACCAGCAGGCTGAAAGAATCATTAAGCAGAAGGGCGACCTTGACTCATACACTTGCGCTTCTGGAATTACTCCGTCGGGAACTGTTCATATTGGAAATTTCCGCGAAATCATTACTGTTGATTTGATTGTTCGTGCCTTGCGCGACCGTGGCAAGAATGTGCGCTTTATTTATTCATGGGACGACTACGATGTTTTCCGCAAGGTTCCTGGCAACATGCCAAAACCGGAAGTTCTCGAAAAATACCTGCGCTATCCTATTACAATGGTTCCGGACACTTTTGACCGTGACGAAAACTATGCGCGCCACCACGAAAGAGACATTGAAACTCAGCTTCCGCGCGTTGGAATCCATCCTGAATTTTTGTATCAGGCAAGCCGCTACCGTTCAAACCGCTATACTGAAGGCATGAAGATTGCAATGCAGAACCGCGACGTTATTAAGGAATGCCTTAATACTTACCGCGACGACGAGCACAAAATGAAGCCGGAAGACGTTTACTGGCCTGTTGCCGCTTTCTGCTGCGAATGCAACAAAGACACTACAGAAATTACAGACTACGACGGCGAATACGGCGTTACTTACAAATGCACAAGCTGCGGCCATGTAGAAAAAGGCGACCTTCGTACTTCTAAAGAATTTAAGCTTGGCTGGCGTGTTGACTGGCCGATGAGATGGAATGAAGAAAAAGTTGTTTTTGAGCCGGGCGGAAAAGACCATATTTCTCCGGGCGGTTCTTACGACACTGCAAAACTCGTTTCTAAGCGCCTTTACAACTGGGACGCTCCTGTAACAATGAAGTACGACTTTGTAAAGCTCAAGGGCGTTCCTGGAAAGATGTCTTCTTCTAAAGGAAAGGTAATTTCTCTGGTTGACGCTCTCGAAGTTTACCAGCCGGAAGTATTGCGCTACATTTTTGCGCAGAACAAGGTTGACCACGAATTTTCGATCAGTTTTGACCTTGACGTCGTTACTGTTTACGAAGCTTACGACCGCACAGAGCGCATTGCCTGGGGAAAAGAGCTTCCAAAAGAAAAGGACGAGAAAAAAAGAGAATCGATCATTAACCACGAAAAGCGCATTTACGAGCTTAGCCAGGTTGAACCGGGATTCCCGAAGGTTGAGCCTTACCAGATTGGCTTCCGACTTTTGACAACTTTACTGCAGACTTATTCAGGCGACATTGACGCTGTAATCAAGAGCCTTGGAAATGTAAAGGCTGAACAGGAAGAAGTTTTGCGCCGCCGCTGTGCCTGCGCCTGGTACTGGATTAACGAAAGCGCGCCTGACTGCGCTCCAGACTTCTGCTTTAAAATCCGCGAAGACGGAACAAATGCAAAACTTCCGCACGCTTTGGCTAGCGCCGTTAAAAAAGTGCATGACGAAGTTCTGCCAAAGATTCCTTCGTTCCAGACTGACCGCGACTGCCAGGAAGCAATTTACGCAGTTGCAACTTCTCTTGGTGTAGACGCAAAGCAGCTCTTTACAGCTCTTTACCAGGTTATCGTCGGAAAAGACCAGGGGCCGCGCCTTGGAAGCTTTATGCGCATAATCGAAGCAGGCAAACTCGAACGTCTTTTAGCAAGCGTTGAAGGTGTTGACGAGTCTAGCATTGAGAAAAAAACAGCCGAAAATAAACTTACTCCGGAGCAGATTGACAAGCTCCCGCCGGCAGAAAGATTCAGTCGCCGCGTAGTTTTAAAAGTAAGCAAAATTGAAAAGGTTGAACAGCATCCAGGAGGGGCCTTCCTTTATATTCTGACTCTCAACACAGGAGACGCAGAGCCAAGACAGATTGTAAGCTCGATTGTTCCGTTCTATAAGGCGGAAGAACTTTTAGGAAAGAACATTGTTCTTGTTTACAACTTAAAGCCTGCAAACTTCCGCGGAGTGCGTAGCAACGGAATGCTCCTTGCAGCAAGCGACCCGAATGTTACAGACAAAGAAACCTGCGAAGTAATTTTTGCGCCACAGTTTGAAGCTGGAACAATCTTAGAGCCGGAAGGTTTTGAAGTTCCTGCCGACGCAAACGAAATGTGCTTTGTAAAAGCAGACAAGTTTGCCGAAATGGGCCTGCACACAAAGGCCGGCTTTGTAGAAATCGACGGAAAGAAAATCGGTGCAAACGGAAAATTCCTGACCGTAGAAACCTATAAAGATGGAAAAGTAAAGTAAGATGTCATTTCCACATTTTGACACTACTGTCATTTCCGCACTTTGACACTACTGTCAGTTCTGCATTTTGACACCACTGTCATTCCTGCTTTTTGATACCACTGTCATTCCCCGACTTGATCGGGGAATCTCTTTTGGCAATAGATTGTCGGGTCGAGGTGAGAGACAATGACAAAATGCGCAATACGACAATGACAGAAGTCAACATGACAATGACAGAATGCATAACACGATAATGACAGAATGCAGCCCTACAATGAAAAAAAATGCAGACCAGAAATGACAATTACTACTGTCATTTCCGCACTTTGACACTACTGTCATTCCTGCTTTTTGATACCACTGTCAGTTCTGTATTTTGATGCCACTGTCATTCCCCGACTTGATCGGGGAATCTCCTTTAGCAATAGATTGTCGGGTCAAGGTGAGACAATGACAGAATGCATAACACGATAATGACAGAAGTCAATACGACAATGACAAAATGCAGCCCTACAATGAAAAAAAATGCAGATCAGAAATGACAAATACTACTGTCATTCCCCGACTTGATCGGGGAATCTCCTTTTGGCAATAGATTGTCGGGTCAAGGTGAGACAATGACAGAAGTCAAGGTGAGACAATGACAGAATGCATAACATGATAATGACAGAAGTCAACAAGACAATGACGGAATGCGCAACACGGCGATGAGAAAAACTCAAACGCCGTGTTTTTTTTATTCTTCCAAATTTGCTGACAGTTTGTTTAAGAGTGTTACAAGCGTTTGTTTTTCTTCTTCTGTAAAGTTTTTCCAGCTGGCGTTTATCAGCTCGGTTGATAGGGTTGTTGTTTTTGTTGTGTATCGGGAGCCTGCGGCTGTAAGACAGACGTTTTTTTTGCGGCTGTCGGTTTTGTCTTTTTTTAATTCTACAAAGCCCTGATTTTCTAATTTTTTTACGAGGGCGGTTGTTGTGGATTTGTCCCGGTTGATTTTTTTAGAAAGTTCACTTAATGAAAGTTCTTTTGTGCACGAAAGGCAAAAGAGAATGTTTGCGTGGCTTGTTGCAAGTTTTGTAAGCCCAAGTGGCGAAAGCTTTTTTTGTAAAAAGGCCTGGCTTTGAGAGTGAATATGAGAAATAAGGCTTAAAATTGAAGATTCGTCGTAGTTCACGAGAAAAGATTATACGAATAAAACGGATTTTTGAAAATTATTAAAACAAAATGGGGCCCGGATTGGAGCAGCGCCGAAGGCGTGGGGCTGACACAATGGCAGCTCCATGTAGCGCTCCGACGCGGAACTGCGCAAAGCCGGTTTGGACTGTAAATTGTGCCCTCCAGGTACCAAAAAAAAGAAAAAGAATCAATGTAAAATCTGACAAAGAAAAATTTTTTAACAGAAAAATAAGAATTTTGACTTTTATTGTAAACAAGGGCGAATTTTATTAAAATAAAGCATTATTTGTCTGCGTTTGGTGCAGGCGCTTTTACGAGGTACGCTATGCTTTCTGATATTGAAATTGCTCAACAGAACACAATGATTCCAGTTGCAGATGTTGCAAAAAAAATTGGAATTGAAGAAGACGGTCTTGATTTTTATGGAAAATACAAGGCAAAAATTACGATGGCGGAACTTCGGAAGTTTCAAAAGAAAATTCATGATCCAAAAAATCGCGGTAAACTTATTTTAACGACGGCTGTAACTCCAACTCCGGCTGGAGAAGGTAAGTCGACTGTTTCGATTGGTTTGGGTGACGGTTTAAATAAAATCGGCAAAAAAGCTGTAATTGCCCTTCGTGAACCTTCGCTTGGTCCTTGCTTTGGAATTAAGGGCGGAGCCTGTGGTGGCGGATATGCGCAGATTGTTCCGATGGAAGACATTAACCTGCATTTTACTGGCGACATTCATGCAATTTCGATTGCAAACAATTTGATTGCGGCTTTAATCGATAATCATATTCAGCAGGGAAACCAGCTTCGCCTTGATCCGCGTACAATTATCTGGAAGCGATGTGTTGACTTAAACGATCGCGCTCTGCGTAATATTACGATTGGTCTTGGTGGTCGCCTGGACGGAGTTCCTCGCGAAGATCATTTTATTATTTCGGTTGCCTCTGAACTTATGGCAATTATTTGTCTGTCTACTTCTATTTCGGACTTAAAAAACAGAATCAACAATATTACAATCTGTAACACTTACGACAAGCGCCCGGTTAAATTTGGTGAATTAAAATGCACCGGTGCAATCGCAGCCCTGTTAAAAGATGCAATCCGCCCGAACCTTGTTCAGACACTCGAAAAGAATCCTGTTTTTGTTCATGGCGGACCTTTTGCAAATATTGCTCAGGGAACTAACTCTGTTAACGCAACTTACAGTGCACTTGCCTGTGGTGACTATGTTGTTACAGAGGCCGGTTTTGCCGCTGACCTCGGCGCAGAAAAGTTTATGGACATAAAATGCCGCACTGCAGGAATTGCTCCTGACGTTGTTGTAATTGTTGCAACAGTACGCGCGCTTAAAATGCACGGTGGAATGGCAAAGGCAGATCTTTCTACTCCGAGCGTTGGAGCTTTGCAGGCTGGTTTTGAAAACCTTGCAGTTCATATCGAAAACATTGCAAAGTTTGGAGTTCCTTCGGTTGTTGCAATCAATAAATTTATTACCGACACCGACGAAGAACTCAACTTACTCAAAAAGTTGTGCGAAAACAAAGGCGCAAAGGCTGTTTTGTGCGAAGGCTGGGGCAAAGGCGGCGAAGGTATGACAGAACTTGCAAAAACAGTTTCCGAAATTGCCGAATCCGGAGCTGCAAACTTCCATTATTTGTACGAGTCTCATCTTTCTCTGGCAGACAAGGTTCGTGTTATTGCAAAAGAAATTTATCGTGCCGGTTCAGTTGAATTTCCTCCGACTGTGCTCAAAAAACTGCGCGAATACGAAGAACTTGGTTATAAGGAACTTCCTGTTTGTATCGCAAAAACTCAGAATTCTATCAGCCACGACGCTAAACTCATTGGCGCTCCAAAAAATTACATTTTCCCGGTTCGCGACTGTCAGCTTTACAGTGGCGCAGGCTTTGTAGTAATCCTTGCCGGCGACATTATGACAATGCCAGGCCTGCCAAAACTCCCTGCTGCCCTGAATATTGACGTAGACGATGACGGAAAAATCTCCGGATTGTTCTAAGTGTTAGAAAAGTGAATTAAGGGCTGATCAAAGAACTATCCGGCTTTCCGCTTTCTTTGTCAGGGGAGGGCGGAAAAGCTTTAAATAGGATATTTTTTGCGAGGGCCAGGTTTTTGGAGTATTTATGTTTAGATTTTTTCTTAAAAAAAATTTTTGTGACGTTTGGGACAACCTTTTTTATTTGATATTAACCAATGTTGTTCCGTCACTTCTTATTATTGGCACAATTTTTGCCATTAAGACTTTTGGTTCAATTAACGCTTATCTTCCGAACGTTATTTTTGTTGTTTGTGCAGGACTTATAATGAGCGTTCTTTTTGCCTGGGGAGCAAATGCAAGAAAAATTGCCGATTTTAATTCTCCGCGCTGGAGTCTTTTTTTAAGTTCGCTTAAAAGCTGTTTTTTTACAGGATTTGTTTTTGGCGCTCTGATTGCTTTTTTAGGTTTAATTTTAAGAGTTGCCTTTCTTTTTTATGTTGGAATGTATTTTAAGAGCGGAAGCCTTGCAGGTCTCCTTTTTGCTGCCATAATTGCCTGGTTTACACTTATCAGCACAATGGCGCTGCAGTGGTTTGTTCCATTGTATTTTTTGCAAGAAGACAATACATTCTTTAAAAACCTTAAAAAATCGTTCATCGTTTATTTTGACAATGCGGGATTTTCGTTTTTAATGCTTATTCACAATCTCCTGCTTTTAGCACTCACGATTTTTACACTTGGTCTTATTCCAGGCTTAAACGGAATTACCTTGAGTTGTACAAATGCCTGCCGTTTACGTCTTTATAAATACGACTGGTTTGAAGAACATCCTGAATACCTCGAAGATAAAGAAAAACGTACAGATATTCCGTGGGACACTCTTATTGCAGATGACCGCGAATCTTTGGGTGAACGCAAATTAACTTCTTTTCTTTTTCCGTGGAAGTAAAATTTTAAGGGCGCATTTTACAATTGTTTTAATGTATAAAAAACTTTTTATAAGTTGTTGGAAAGTCTGCTGGTAAAAAAAATCGTATTACAGAGTTTATAAAACCGGGCTTTTCGGGGTTCCGCGTCGGAGCGCTCCAATGAGACAGACAGGTCTGTCTCATCGCCTCCGGCGCCCCTACAATCCCTTGCGCGATAGCGCAAGGACGTGCGCATACTGCGCACACGTAAAATAACGAGTTTTGCGAAGCA
>CAVJSA010000074.1:0-9256 GCA_963651875.1 Lachnospiraceae bacterium
CGTTTTGCTTATTTTGGAGAAGATTCAATTGAATACAAAAAAACTTCAGACTTTAACGCACTGCTTACCTGCTCAGGCTCGGCAATAATTGAAGTTGAAGAAAACTTTTACGCAAACGGTCTTGATCTTTCTTCGTTTACGCTGAACATTCCGGACAATTCAACTTCAAATCCTGAATTTAATTCAACTGACGCCGTAACTCAAAAACAGTGGGGCACTCCTTATGCAGTTGCCTTTAATTCAACAATAAGTTCGCTCACAGTTTCCGGAGGAATTCTTGCTGCCGGCTCGGACGATTCTGTTGCTGGAATTTCTGCCCAGGGCTGTACGGACGGCTCTTCTAATACAGGAGTTCAATTTGAACTTCCTCAAATAACAAAAGCTTACTCGGTTTATGACGACGTAATTTATGTTGAATTCAATATTCCGCTTGAAAATTCAAATGGAGAAATTTCAACAAACCTCTCTCTCTTTAGTAACGGCGCTCTTGCAAGTGGTGGGGCGTGGTATTCTTCGGCTAAATTTTATTTTGAAGGCGCATACCAGGACGCAGACTGCACGACACCAATTTCGACAAACGAGGATATTCAATCTTTTTATTTAAGGGGAATTGAAACCTGGAACACCGACGCAACCGGCAAAGCTTCTTACGGCTCTGCTTTAAAGTGCCAGGAAGATTCAACCGACCGTAGCGGAACTCACAAAGACGTAACGACGGACATTTCGTTCCTCGAAGGACTTTTTACAGCTTCCGACGGACACACAATGAGTTCAACCTACAGCGGCGAAACTGCATTTACCCAGACTCAGGATAAGGCTTGTCCGGTTTTAATTGCAGCCTACACAGGGCAGGAACTCCACACAACGGGAACAAGCGAAAATCAATCCACCCACGACGCTCACAACTTTATTGAATTAAGATATTCAGAAGCGGTGGACATTGCAGACTTAAAAAATGACGGCGCAGACGAAAACATAAGGGCGACAGACTCGCTTGGAGGAATTTCTGGCACAGGCACACAGGACAAAAACAGCACAGGCACACAGGACAAAAACAGCACAGGCTTAACGATTGCAGGCCTTGCAGAACTTTCTGACGGCATGCTTTTAAGCGGCTCAAAAGATAGTGGCCTGCCACATTCCCTTTACCGCAACTTTGCAACTCTTTCCACCCAGGAAGAAAGTGCCCAGACGCACCGCGTTCGCATAAGCATTGCAGGCTACGTTGACGGAACTGTAAGTTTTACGGATTCAAAAAATCCTTCTTACTCAGGAACTTACCACAACTTTACAGGCTACATAAAAAATGCAACAACACCGCAAGGCACAGTAACGGCACTTGCAAACTCTTTAATTACAGACCTTGCAACTGACACAGACGGAAACGCCTTAAAAAACACACTCGACTCTCTTGGAAGCGAAAACCACGCACTAAAAACACTTACGATAAACGCATACACAGATGGAACTCAGACAGACATAAGTAAAGAAGGCAGCCTTTACGGACAATGGGACACCCTGCCTCCGGTAATAACGCCTTTTATAACAAGCCGGGACAACTGGAACGCCTGGGCAAATTCAACTGACGGAACAGACTCAGATGCACAGTTTGAAATAATCGGCACTTCTGACTCTTCTGCAGATTCAACCTTAAAATATGTAGAAATTCACTTTCTGGATAATGACAAAACTCAGGTTACAAAATGGAGCGACTACTGGTGGCACACAAAAATCGGCTGGAACGAAGACGGCTCTCTGCCAGAAACCCGCGGTGGCTCCCGCCCGTTTACTGATTCTTCGCTTACAACAGGAGGAATCCGCCTGAGTTCACTTAAAAACGAAAATTCTTCGTTTACGTATCAGACTGGCAGGGATTCGACTGACTCAAGCTTTAGCGGAAGCGAAGCAGCTTTTGACAGTTCAACTGATATTTCTCAAATTACCTACGGTGGACTTTTTAAGGCTCGAACAGATCCTTCAACCGTTACCGACGGACTTTATATCCGCCTGCCGTTAAATGATTTAAGTCTTGCAATCCGCACAACTTTTAAGCTTTTTTATGAACCAAGCGACAGTTACATTACAGACCTTGCCGGAAACCTTCTTTCGACATCGTACAGCGAAAAAACAGGATTTATTTCTATTGATATAACTGCACCTTCTGTTCTGCTTACGCTTGCGCCTGTCGGCGAAAATAAAGTTTATGCGGTATTTTCAAAACAGCTGGCAATAGAAGATGAAAAATATTATAAAGACCTTGATCCAGGCGAGTTAAATTCAACCTTAGAAAAAATCGCAGACACATTTAAAATCGTAAAAGAGGGTTCAGACTCTGGTACAACAACGACAGAAATCGAAATTCAAAATTGTGAATACGTTTCTTCTTCCGACGATTTCACGGCTCTTTTGTTTACGCTCGAAGATAATATTACTTTAAGCAATGTAGAAACGCTTTGGCTAAGAAACATTGGTAACGGAGATAACGAAACCACAGACCTTTCCGGACTTACAGTAAAAGATACAATAATCCGCGACGCTCTCGGCAACTACATGACCGCAGATTCCGGACACGCGCTGAGCGACTTTGCAGTAAATGCGATGGACGTTTTGTACGCTTATGCAAATGCAAAAGACGGCGACGACTGGGCAGAAGACGGCCTTTACTCTCAGGGAGAATACGCAGTCCACGATTTTACGGCAACACAGGGCAACTACGGCAAACTCTTAGAAGGACGCGACATAATACTTCAGGTTAAGGTGAACGGCGGCACAGACTCTAGCGGAAGCGCAATCGTTCCTCAGGACCGCACTTTTGTTATGATTCCTTCAAAAAAAGCGGGCATAAACTCTGCAAGTGTAAGCGACAAAATAAACGCACTCATAAATGCAGACTGGAGACTGTGGCTTCCGAGTGCATTAAAGGCAGTTGCAAGCCAGGCAAACACAAATACTTTGGATTCTCCGTCAGACCCGGTAACTGCAGACGACGGCGAAGGCTTTTTGTGGAATTACACACTTCCACAAAGCACTTACAGTTTTGCCAGCGGAGACGAAATTCAATTTTTGTTTAAGCTGGTAGATTCCGACGGAAACGACATAACAATCGACAACGATGCCGACGATTTTGACGGGGCAACCCAGCCAACGGACAGAGTTCCTTTGTATGCAGTAAAAATGCCGGAAGCAAAAATCAAAGCCGGCGACTTTAGTTTTGTAGATTTGTGGTCATTTGGAATAAAAAGCATAAAACAGCAGCGTGGCGGAGTTACGATTTTAAATAACGTAATCAACGTAAATGCGCGCGAACAGACAGTTGTCGAAGTTACAACAAAAGAAGAAGGCAACTTAAACGTTTTTGTAATGACCTTAGACGGCAATATCGTAAAACGGTTGAATCACGGAAGAGTCAGTGCAGGCACTCATTATTACCGCTGGAACGGAACAAACAATTCCGGCAATCCTGTTGCAAGAGGTCTGTATTTTGTCCGCGTAGTAGGGCCAGGCATAGACGAAACACGCAAAGTAATGTGCGTAAAAGAAAAGTAGAACTGGAGCCATAAAAGCTGCCATGTCTCTACAGTCTCGGCCAGCTTTCCACGGTTCCGCTGTCCGCTCCATTCTTCTGACCTCCTGTCAGGCAACAAATGCTGCGCATTTCTTGAGGTCTGCTGTCTTTATGTGCCGTTCATGGCACAGATTACAGACAAATGAACATTTACACAGTAAGTGCAGGCTGTCAGAAGAACGCCTTCGGCGCCGTTTCAATCTGGGCTAGACTCTCGACTGACAGTTTGTGGTGCTAAGTAAACGAATTGAGCCAAACCTTAAGTTGAATAAAATTGATAGCACCATGGACTGCGCTCAATAAACTGTCGCTCTGATTGACGATAATTTTTATATTGTTCATAATCTTTTTTGCATGAGTAGAAATTTACGCAAAAATGAGCGTTTTTATGATTTTGGCCGTGCTGACTGTTCTTTAATTTGCCCGGTTTCTGGCATTCTCGAAGATATCAGCTTAACAGGCTGCAAAATTCATTATGACGCGCCTGTCATGATAAATCCGGAAACAGATTACGAAATTCACATAAGGCTTTCGAGAGCAAGTGTCGGAACTTTTGTTTTAATGTGCCACCCTCAGTGGCAAAAAGAAAAGGCGGACGGTTCAACGGAAGTCGGTTTTATTTTTCTGCATTCTCCGGATTCAACTGCATTAGAGTCTTACATTAAGCAGCTTCAGACAGAACAGACTTCTCAGGGCTATGACGATTTTTTACCGCAGGGTGACACATGTCAGTTCGTATAACAAAATTAAACGGAACGGCTTTTCTTGCTTTTCCGGATTCAAAAAATCTTTTAACTTCTGAATTAAGCGAACGCTTTAATTACGGAAAAATTCTTTCGGCAGCAACAATTTCCGGTTCTTCTTTTTCTGCCCGGAATTGCCGTTGGTACGGCGATCTTCTTTACTGTCCTGATTTTGAATTAAATTCCCGCCCGGAAACAAAAACGGCTTCTAATGGCGACACTCCTTACTGGAGTGCAACGTGCATGACAGAGCCTTTTTTATTGAATTTTGATTCAATTGGAGAAGCTGCCCGCGCATTAAAAGAACTCCAGCGCAACTGGGCACCTTATAACTATCAGCTTTTTCGCCGCGCAGCCTTAATCCAGGAAAAACTTCCTTACATAAATCTTAAAGACCGCAATTTTACAAAAACCGACAGCGAAACCGGCAAAAAAGTATTTGCATTAGAAATTCCACATTCCCAGATGGGGCTTTACACCCTGCTTGACGAAAAAACGATTATTGCAAGTGCTGCCACAACGAGTTTTTTACCCTGCGGTTTATTGAATTTTGTCGAAGATCACGAAAATCCACCGAGCCGTGCATATTTAAAAATCCAGGAAAGTTTAACTTTGGCCCGCCTTTTTACAGGCGTAGAATTGCCAGGCCCAGATAAAAAATGTTTCGAAGCCGGAGCCTGCCCTGGTGGCTGGACCTGGGTTTTGCGAGAACTTGGAGCCGACGTTTTTGCAGTTGACCGAGCGCCCCTTGCGCAGTCTCTTATGGAAGACAGCCATGTAAAATTTCTTGCCCACGACGCCTTTACATTAAAGCCTGAAGATATTTGCGCGCAAATGGATACAGCCTGCTTAGACTGGGTTTTTAGCGATGTAATCTGCTACCCTCAGCGTTTGTTTGAATGGGTAAATATGTGGCTAGAAAGTGGCTGCACAAAAAATATGATCTGCACGATAAAAATGCAGGGCGCAATCGACTGGCAACTTGTAAAAAAGTTTAAGGACATTCCTGGCAGCCACGTTGTTCACCTGCATTACAACAAGCATGAACTGACGTGGATACATACCGGGGATAGAAGCAAAGAAACCGTCTGAAAGATTTGCGTTGTAGACTATTGCCGTGAGCCTATGTCATTATCGGGCCTGCCCCGACAACTCCGCAGAAGTGTCATTGTCGTGCCCCCCTATGTCATTGCCGTGCTTGACACGGCAATCTTGTCTATCGTGTCATTATCTGGCTTGACCCGATAATCTATTATAGAATGAGATTCCCTGGTCAAGCCAGGGAATGACAATGGAAGCTAAAAAGGGCATGACAGGTTATGTCAAGATGAGAGAACGACAGGTTAGGACAGGCATCGGAATGACAATGGAAGCAAGTGCGGGAATACCCCGACAACTCCGCAGAAGTGTCATTGCCGTGCCCCCCTATGTCATTGTCGGGCTTGACCCGACAATCTATAGATTCCCGCACCAAAGCACAAAAAATTACATTTTTTCCAGGTCGTATGGAGTGTCCTGGTAAACGTAATAGTTCAGCCAGTTGCTAAAAAACAGATGCGCCGTACTGCGCCATGTGTTTTCCGGCTTTTTATTCGGGTCGTTTTCCGGAAAGTAGTTTAGGGGGAGTTCTATTTTCAGCCCCTTGTTTTTGTCTCTCCAGTATTCTTTAGAAAGGGTTTCCGTATCGTATTCGAGATGACCCATCATAAAAATTGAACGGTTGTCGCTGGACTTGCAAAGGGTTATTTCGCTTTCGTTGTTTTCTGCAAGAACTTTTAAGTCGTTCACCTTTAAGATTGAATTTCTGCCAACAGTTGTGTGGCGGCTTGTCGGAACAGGAAAAGTGTCGTCAAAGCCGCGCAATAAGCGTTCATTTTCTGACGTTTTATGATTTTTTATTACGCCGAATGCTTTTTTTTCGAGCGGAATCTTTTTTATTCCGTAATTGTGGTAAAGTCCTGCCTGAGCACCCCAGCAGATGTAAAGAGTGCTAAAAACATTCTTTTTGGCGTAATCCATTATGTCGCAAAGTTCATTCCAGTAGTCAACGTCTTCAAAAGGCATTTGTTCGACTGGAGCGCCTGTAATAATGAGTCCGTCGTATCTGTGCTTAAAAAGGTCGCTTGAAGGAATATAGAATTTTTCGAGATGTTCTTCGCTTACGTGAGTTGCTTCGTGGTTTTCCATGCGGACAAGCGAAATGTCAATCTGTAAAGGAGTGTTTCCTAAAAGGCGCAGAAGCTGGGTTTCGGTAGTTTCTTTTGTCGGCATTAAGTTGACGATTGCTATTTTTAGCGGGCGGATGTCCTGGGTTGCAGCGCGGTTTTCTGTCATTACGAAGATGTTTTCGTTTTCGAGTACAGTGCGTGCCGGTAAGTCGCTTTGAATTCTAATTGGCATATGGCAACTGTAGCAAATTATTAAAAATTTTACTATCATAGCGGAACGTATTATGAATTCGTCCTCGCAAAGAAAAGCTGCATTAAAAAAATTAAAGAATTTGTTTTTTTCGGCAAAATCTGAAGTAAAAGATTACCGCAAAAAGTTTGATTCAACTTTTGAAAATCCTCTTTTATCAAATAACGTTGAGTTTTTTGAGCGCAATTATGCTTCTGTTGTCTGCGACATTCTTTCTCCAGAACTTTACAATACAAAACGCATAATTTTATATGTTCACGGGGGATGTTTTATAGGCGGTTCAAGAAAAGCGTACAGACCTTTTGTTGCCTCCCTTGCTTCGGCACTTTCGAGTCGGGCTGTAATTCCAGAATTCCGCCTTGCGCCAACTCATCCTTTTCCATCTTCGTTAGAAGATGTGCAGAGCGTTTTTAGAACAATGTACACGGAAGAACTTATTGCAGGTTCGCTTGACAGTTCAGACAAAAGAACTGTTCCTGAAATCATAATCATGGCAGACGGTTCTGGCGCTTCGATTGCCCTAGCTCTTTGCCTGTCTTTGAACGAAAAATTCAGGGCAGCGGTAAAGCAGATTGTTCTTTTTAGTCCATGGCTTGATGTTAGTGTGGATTCAAAAAAATTCTCGCTTAAAAAAAAAGGGGATGAACTTTTTACGGCAGACGCATTGCGCCGTTGTGCCGAACTTTATACATTCCAGGACAACCGGAATATTCCTCTTGTTTCACCTTTAAAGGCAACAAAGGAAATGCTAAAAGACTTTCCGCCGGTTTACATTCAAACGGGCGAAAAAGATTTTTTGCTCGAAGATGCAGAACTTTTTGAACGCCTGTTAATGGACTGTGGCGTAAAATGCACTCTCGATGTCTGGCAGGATATGCCCGGAATGTTTGAACTTGCCGATGAGTTTTTTGAAGAAAGTCATCTTGCAATAGAAAAAATCGGAAAGCTTTTTACAGCGCAAAAAAAAGACGGAAAAGAAAGTTCGCTTGAAATTCAACTTGAATTAGAAAAAACTGCTGAGCAGTAAAACTCAATGGAGAAAAAAATGGAATTAGTTTGTCCTGCTGGAAATATTGAAAAATTATCTTACGCTTACAATTATGGAGCCGACACCGCATATATTGGATTAAAAAAATTTTCGCTTCGTGTAAAGGCAGACAATTTTTACGAAGATGAATATAACCGCGTAATTGAATTAAAAAAACGCTTCCCTGGAAAAAGACTTTTTTGTGCATTAAACATTGCGTTTCATAATCAGGACATAAAAGCCTTTATGGACAATCTTGAATATTTTAAGCAGTATCCGATCGACGCTTTTATTGTGCAGGATCTTGGAATGCTCGATATTTTGCAGAAGAATTTTCCAGATGCACATCTTCACCTTTCTACACAGGCCAGCTGCATGAACAAAGAAGCCGTAAAAATGTATCACAGACTTGGCTTTAAGCGCGTTGTTCTTGGCCGCGAAACCAGCCTTAACGAAATCCGCGAAATTAAAGATGCAAACCCGGAAGTTGAACTTGAGTGCTTTGCCCACGGAGCTATGTGCATTGCTTATTCTGGGCGCTGTCTTATGAGTGCTTATCTTACGGGGCGCAGTGCACAGTCTGGATTCTGTTCTCAGTCCTGCCGCTGGGATTTTGATGTCGGCTTAAAAAATCCTTCGTTTACAGCAGAGCAGGCAAAAACTCTGGCAGAAAGCGGTTCTCTTTTGTTGCAGGAACACAAGCGTCCTGGAGAATTTTTCCCGGTTTTTGAAGGTGAAAATTTTACAGCAGTTCTTTCTTCTAAAGACCTTTGCATGATCGACCATCTTGCAGATATGAAAAAAGCCGGAGTTGACGCAATCAAGGTTGAAGGAAGAATGAAGTCAATCTATTACGTTGCAATGGTTGCCCGTGCCTATCGCAAAGCCTTAGACGCCTTAGAAGGCAAGATTACGGCAGAAGAAGCTTCTCCTTTTATTGCAAGTTTGCAGGAAGTGCCGCACCGCGAAAGTACGACAGGTTTTTATTACAGCCGTGCACACGCAGACGAAACTACAATCGGTGCAAGCGACAGTCCTTACGACATGGCCGGAACAGTAGAAAAAGAAATTTCTGGAAGTGAACTTGAAAAGGTTTTTGAAAACGGCCAGGCAATGGAAAAAGCCCGCAAAGAAGAATTAGAAAAAATGGATCCTAGAATGCGCTCAGCCGTAGAAAAAGATCTTGCCGAGCACCCGGAAAAAGAAGTGCACGCTTTAAAGAAAATTGAAGGCTACAGACTTTATCATTATGAATCGCTAAACAAGACAGACAAGGGCACAGAGCTTGAACTTGTAAGCCCTGACATTCTTTCTAAAAAAATTGCAGGCAGCGACTACATTTTTGTTAATCCAAAGAACGGAACAATAATCGACTGGGTAAACCCGGATCACGACTGTGCAATTTACACAAATCTTGACATTGCCGAGGGAACTCTCGTACGTACAAAAAATCCTGATTACGTAGAAGGACAGATCCACTACACAGGACGGTAAGTCAAGATG
>CAVJSA010000075.1:0-8970 GCA_963651875.1 Lachnospiraceae bacterium
TGTTGCTGCCTAAGAATTTAGGGTGTTTGCTGACTGTACTAAAATTGACTTTTTCACTCCGGCAAAAAAATAAAGCAATGCCCTCCCCACACACACGCACCCACACACATTTTCTCTTTCCGTTCTATTTTCCACCATCCCCCTTTTTTGTTAAAATATCCGCGTTATTTAATTTTTGTGAGGTTAAAAATGAAAATCGCTCTTATTAACGAAAATTCTCAGGCTGCAAAAAATGCAGTTATTTTTAATGCACTCAAAAAAGTTGCAGATGCACACGGTTTTGAAGTCGTAAACTACGGAATGTACAGCGCAGACGATAAAGCTCAGCTTACTTATGTTCAAAACGGAATTCTTGCAGCAACTCTTCTTAATTCAAAAGCTGCCGATTTTGTTGTTACAGGCTGTGGAACTGGCGAAGGCGCAATGCTCGCATTAAACAGTTTTCCTGGAGTTCTCTGCGGACACGTTGCAACCCCACTCGACGCTTACACATTTGCACAGATTAACGACGGAAATGCAATTTCTATTCCTTTTGCACTCGGTTTTGGCTGGGGCGGCGACTTAAATCTTGAATACATCTTCGAAAAACTCTTTTCAGAAAGTTTTGGCGGTGGCTATCCAAAAGAACGAGCAGTTCCAGAACAGCGCAATAAAAAAATCCTCGACGGCGTACGTGCAGCCGCATTCAAGCCTTTTACAGAAATTCTTGAATCTTTGGACAAAGATTTAGTAAAAGGTGCATTTGCCGGCGAAAAATTCAGTGAACTGTTCTTCAAAGACTGTCAGGACGAAAAAATCGCAGAAACAGTTAAAAAGTTTTTAGCTTAAAATTTTAATATTTTGGGCGTTCCGGCGCGCTTACGCGCCGTCGGGCTATTCGCGGTTCCGCTGTTCGCTCCATAAAAAACGGCAAGCCCGTTTTTTACGCCTCCGGCGCCGCTACTATCCCTAACGCGGTAGCGTTAGGCCGTGCGCTTTAGCGCACACGATAATAACGAGTTTGCGATAAGCAAACTCGCAGCGTAGCAGTCGTCAGACTGATACGCAAGCATCCCTAACGCGGGCGACACAAAAAAAACACGGTGGAGTGAACAAAACGATTCAAACCACCGTGTTTTTTATTTTTTAATTCTTACAGACTCTGTCTGTAAACTTCGTACATTAAAACGCCTGCAGCTACAGAAACGTTCAGGCTGTCAATTTTTCCACATGTCGGAATCGAAACAATCGAATCGCACTGTTCTTCTAAAAGACGGGCAATTCCACTTCCTTCACTACCCATTACAAGGCAGGTTTTTGCAGGAAACTTTGTTTCTACAACATTCTGTCCGCCGGCGTCGGCTCCATAAACCCAAAAACCGGCATCTTTTAACTGCTGAACACAACGGACAAGGTTTGTTACAACACTTACAGGAACATAAGCGCTCGCCCCGGCAGAAGAACGCGCAATAATTTCGTTTTCTGCAAAATCATTTGCGCTATGTCGCGACGGCATAACAACAAGGCTCACTCCAAACTGATCTGCCGAACGGATAATTGCTCCAACATTATGCGGATCTGTTACACTGTCAAGAATAACGACAGTCTGCTTTTCGCCTTCACCCTTTAATTTAGATTCTGCTACCCAGGTATCAAAATCAATATCGTTTTCGCTTTTTTCTGCAGCGCCCTCAACAGTCATTACAATACCACGATGATCGCGCGCAACTTCTGGCAAAACCTTTACAAGATTGTCGAGTGCGTTTTTGTCAGTATTTATAACAGGAATTCCTGCTTTTTTTGCGCTTTCAAGGATTTTTTTTATGCGAGGACCGCTTTTTGCAAGCTGAATCGAAATTCCGTCGGCCTTTCCACTATCAAGAGCCCGTCGAACTTTTTCTTCAATTGCATGAAAACCTGTAACAATCTGCGTCATTTTTTAGCGTCCACAGCACTTTTTATATTTTTTTCCACTTCCGCATGGACATGGATCGTTGCGTCCGATTTTTTTACCTTCACGAACTACTGTCATTGGTTTTACATCGCCAACTTCATAAAGCCACTTTCCGTCAATTTTCTTAAAGTAAGCATTTTCGTGGTGAACTTCGTGCAAATGATTTTTGTCTGTGTATGTTGCTTCAAATTCAACAAGACCTTCTTCATCATTTTCTTCACCTTTCTGTGTGTTCAAAATCTTTAAACCGTGCCAGGTTGATTCTTTTGACCATTCTTCAGTTGCCTTGCGGTCAATTTCTGCAATCTTTTCGCCTTCTTCGCAAGAGTTAATGATAAAGTCAATTTCGTGCTTTACATAAGAAGTATAACGAGCACGCATTAAGCTTTCTGCAGTCGGTGCGTTTTTAGTTCCTTTAATGATTGGTTCACAACATTCTCCGTAAGCTTTTCCAGAACCACATGGACACAAATCTTTATCTGCCATTTAAAATCTCCGCCACTGTAAAAACAGTGCATAAATAAAATTAAATATCATCTTCCAATACAAAATGACACTTACGGATTATATCAAAAATACATTTTAGGGTCGAGATTTTAGCTTTTTTCAGTTTCCTGGCATTTATTAAAACCAATTTACAATCTTTTGGTTTACAAATGAAACTTTTTGTATTAAATTCAAAGCATGAATACAGTAGCAACAAATGTCAGATTAGACAAAGAAACAAAAGACGAAGCAACACAGATTCTCGACGGACTCGGACTTTCACTTTCGGCAGCGTTCAACATGTTTTTAAAGCAGATTACACTGCGCAACGGTCTTCCATTCAGCGTAGAATACCCAAAACCTTCCCGCGAACTTTTAAAAGCAATAAAAGAAGCAGACAAACTCGCAAAAGATCCAGATGCAAAAACTTATGATAGTTTTGAAGATGCTCTTAATGATATGGGGATAAAACTGTGAACAAAAGAAAATATCAGGTTAGATTAACAAATCGCTTTAAAAAACATTTAAAATTAATTGCAAAACGAAATATCGACAATGTACGAAAAATAAATGACACAGTAAAAATGATAGAAAACGGCGAAACACTCCCTGAGCGTTACTGTGACCACGAACTAAAAGGAGAATTTGCAGGCAACCGTGAGTGTCACGTTCTTCCTGATTTACTTTTAATCTACAGAATCTACGAAAACATTCTTATTCTTGAACTTGTAGACACTGGAACCCATTCAGATTTATTCGGAAGATAAACTTTTCTATAATTTCATTCCACACCATTCAACTTTCTTCAATTAAATCCTTTTATTCTTAAAATTATCCACTCTCAACAGACAACAATTCATTTATTTGACACCTTTTAACCCAAAGTCTAAAATGTGCGTGTATGAACGTCTTTTTAGGTACATCGGCTTCGTCCGGAATCGGCATTGGTAAGGCTTTTGTTATTCCAGAAACAGAAAAACGCGTTATTCCGCGCGCAAAAATTACAGAAGACCAGCACGACGAACAATGGTCACGCTTAGAAAAATCACTTTCAAATGTTTCTGCCGATATTTCTGTAAAAATCACAGAATCAAAAGACAATAAAATTCAAAATCAACTTTACGAAACTTATTTTTTAATGCTCAACGATCCTGAATTTTTAAAGGAACTAAAAAAAGCATTCTACGCACACAGTCTCAATATTGAATTTGTTCTTGACCGCCAGACCGAAAAATACGCAAAGCAGTTGCGTTCAAGTGGCAACGACTATTTAGCAGAACGCGCCCAGGACATTTGCGACATTTTCGGAAAAGTTCTCGACGATATGCTCGATTTTAAACCGTTCAATATCGAAACAGTTCCAAATGGAGCCGTAATTGTTGCAACCCAATTAAACCCGAGCGACACAATCATTCTTTCTAAACGACAGATTGCAGGCCTTGCGCTCACCGACGGCGGAATTTCCAGCCATGTTGGAATTCTCGCCCGCAACTATGGAATTCCTGCGGTATTTGCTTTGGACAACATTGCTACTCAAATCGAAAGTGGCGAAACCGTTGTCGTTGACGGAAACACTGCCGAAGTAATTTCAAACCCAGACGAAAAATCTTTGGAAGAATTCAACTTAAAAATCGAAGAAGGAAAAGCCCACGCCCAGGTGCTCGCAAAGTTCAGAAATGTCGAAGCACAAACAAAAGACGGCGAACGCTTTTACATTTATGCAAACATTGGAACCGTAGAAGAAGCAAAACTTGCCGTTCAGGAAGGTGCCGACGGAATCGGACTTTTCCGCACGGAATTTCTTTTTATGAGCGAAGCAAACGGCGGAAACTCTGCTCTTTTTAACGAAGAAGCACAGTTCAACGCTTACAAAACAGTTCTCGAAACAATGAAAGGCAAACCTGTAACAATCCGCACACTCGATGCAGGTGGCGACAAACTGATTAATTCTTCAGAAATCCACATCAGCGAAGAAAAAAATCCTCTCATGGGTTTGCGTGCAATCCGCTTAAGCCTCGAAAACCCAATGCAGCTAAAAACTCAGTTCCGCGCACTCTACAGGGCAAGCGTTTACGGCAATTTAAAAATCATGCTTCCTTTAATTACAGACGTAGATCAGGTAAAAAAGACATTAAAGATTGCCCAGACTGCAAAAGAAGAATTAAAGGCAGAAAATATAGAATTTTCTCCAGACGTTCCGATTGGAATAATGGTCGAAACCGCAGCCGCAGCACTTACGGCCGACTGCCTTGCAAAGGTGAGCGACTTTTTCTCTATTGGAACAAACGACTTAACACAATATACAATTGGCGTTGACAGAGAAAACGCAAGCGTTTCTTCACTTTATAACGAATTCCACCTTGCAGTCTTAAGAATGATTCAAAACACAATCACCGAAGGCGAAAAAGCAGAAATCGATGTTTCTGTTTGTGGAGAAATGGCAAGCCGAAAATCAAGCGCACTAGTTTTAGCAGGAATGGGAATCCGCCGTTTAAGCATGAGCCCAAAAATGATCTGCAAAATTAAGGAGCTGCTTTCAAAATACACAGTACAGGAATTAAAAACAATTTCGTCAAAACAGTTGAATTCCCTATAACTTACCGCCCCGTAAACAGAGAGTTCAATAAGCGCAGAATAAAAAAATCTATCTAAGAAGGGTTTTTTGAAATGTTCAAAATTCATTATAATAAGGGCGCATGAACGACAATTGTTTTTACTCGTTACAATAAAAATTCAATCTTTCCTCAATTTTTAAGGAACCTATGAAAAAAGCAAGAAAATCAAAACCGGACTTTTCAAAACCAAAGCCACAAAAAAGCGAATTCCTCGATTTAACTTCTGACAGCCAGAACAATCTGGATTTATCAGAAGCTCAAAACGATACAAAAACCGACGACGAGCCAGTTCCAGACAACGGCGACGAGTTTGGCCAGAAAGACGAAAACGCAACCGAAGAACTAAAGTTCTTTACGGACAAGTCTTACATCAACCTGCCGACAGTAGCAATTGCCGGCCGCCCGAACGTCGGAAAATCAACTCTCTTTAACCGCTTTATGCACAAACGACTCGCCATTGTAGACCCGACACCCGGCGTTACCCGCGATCCTGTCGAAGGCACAGCCTTTATCGGGGGCAAACCAGTTCATCTGGTAGACACCGGCGGATTTAAGCTTGACCGCGACCTTAAAAGCCGCGAATCAGAAATGGACGAACTCGTTGTAGAAAAATCTCTTTCTGTAATCCGCCGCGCAGATTTAATCCTCCTTTTACTCGAAGCCGGAAAAATCACAGGCGAAGACGAAGAATTCATTCACCTCCTGCGCCCTTACTGGAACAAGGTTGTTGTTGCCGTAAACAAATGCGAAGGTGGCTCTGGCGAAAACGTAAGCTGGAACTACCTTCAATTTGGATTTAACGAACTGCTTTTTATTTCCGCAGACCACGGCGACCACATTACAGAACTTGCAAACGCAATTACTTCACGCTTGGACTTTAGCAAAGTTCAGGAAGGAGTCGAAGAACCTGCAATCAAAATTGCAATCGTCGGAAAACCAAACACAGGCAAATCAACACTTTCAAACCGCCTTACAAACACACAAAATTCAATAGTTTCCGACTACGCCGGAACAACCCGCGACGTTGTAGAAGGCAGTTTTACCTGGGGCAAACGAAAATTCGAAGTTCTCGACACCGCAGGAATCCGCCGCAAAGCAAAAGTAAAGCAAAACGTTGAATATTATTCCGTAAACCGCGCAATAAAAACCCTCGACGAATGCGACGTTGTATTTTTAATGATAGACGCCGAACAGGGCTTAGCCGACCAGGACAAAAAAATCTGTTCACTTGCTTACGAACGAGGACGCGGAATTATTTTTGTACTCAACAAGTGGGATTTAAAAGAGCAGACAAAAAAAGTTTACAAAGATACAGTCGATTACATTCAATATATGTTTGGACAGATGCAGTTTGCACCAATTCTCCGCCTTTCTGCTCTCAACGGAGACGGAATCAAAGAACTTATGGAAACAACAGTCCGCCTTTACAAGCAGCTTACGACAAAAATCGAAACTTCTGCACTCAACAAGGCACTCGACGACTGGCTTTTCCGTTATCCGCCACCAGCAAGCAAGGCAATTCACTTTAAAATCCGCTACATGACACAAACAAGCACAAATCCTGTAGCTTTCCGTATTTTTGCAACAAGCCCGGACAATGTTCCAGAAAGTTATGTAACGTATTTAAAAAACCGCATCCGCGAAGACCTTGGCTTTGACCAGATTCCGGTAATTCTGGAAATGAAGTCCAGTCGCAAAAGATGGGAAAAGCGTTTCGAGTAAGATTTTAATTTTACGGGCCTGCCCGGCTGCAAAACAGCCGGTCGCGCTTTTCGTGGTTCCGCGACTTGCGCGCTCCAATGTTTGAGCTGCGCCCAAACATCGCCTCCGGCGCCACTACAATCGCTCAGGCTTTAAGCAAAAAACAATTATGACATATTCAATCGGCGAAGCCGAAGAACTTACAGGCATAAAGTCTCACATTCTCCGTTACTGGGAAGAAGTAATTCCATGGTTTGCACCAAGAAAAGACATTGGTGGCAGACGGATTTATTCTGAACGCGACATCGATTTAATTCTCCGCCTAAAATACCTTATCAACGAACGCAAATTTACAATCGAAGGCGCACGCGACGAAATCTTACGCGAAAACAGCGAATACGACAAAAATGCGCAAACTTTAGACGCAATCCGACAGATTCGCTCAGAATTAAGCCAGCTCTACATGCTTGTCCGTAAATACAGAAAATAAAAATCATCACAGTTCTGCATAATCAAGTTCAAAAAGGAAACATTATGGAAAAACAGGAAGCAAAGTGGTACGAAAAAGCCTCTGGCAAAAGACAGCACAAAGCAGAAAATTCAGCAAAACTAAATGCTAAAAACGAACTAAAAAAACAACGCAAAGAAAAAACAGATTCAAAAGAATTCAAAACAGAAAAAAACAAACAGACTCAAAAGACTTTTACTTCTGCAAGGTTTACAAAAACCAATTCAAAAAATAAAAAAACTTTGCATGCCCTTTCCATGTTTGACACAAAAAACATTCCGGAGGACGCAGCAGAAATTTTAAAAGACTTTAATAAAATTGTTGCCCAGACCAGAAACCTTTCCGGTAAACAACAGACACTTCTTCCAAAACTCATTAAAAACTTAAGCCACCAGCTTACAGACGACAGAAACAGCCGCCGCGTAGGCTACATGAACGACGCTGGACAAATTTCTGCCTACATTACATATTTTATGTGGTGGAATTTAATCCGCTTAACAAGACTTTTTGCAAACTTACCAGAAGATTCATTCTGTCTTAACGACAATGACGTCTGCCTTGATTTAGGTTCAGGCCCGCTTACAGTTCCAGTTGCTCTCTGGCTTGCCCGCCCGGAACTGCGTTCTAAAAAACTTACATTTTATGTTCTCGACCTGAGCCAGAACGTACTTGCCGCCGGAGAAGAGATTTTTCTTTCGATTGTTGCCCGAACAATTCAAAAAGACGGCGAACCGTGGAAACTCATACGCGTAAAAGGCCCTTTAGGAACTACAATAAAGCAAAAGCCAGCGCTCATAACCAGCGCAAATGTCTTTAACGAACTTGCACAGACAAACGAAATGCCTCCCGATTATCTTGCAAAAACTTACACTGCCGACATCGAAAAATATTTCGAAAAAAATTCAAGTAAAGCGCAAACTGTTTTTATAATTGAACCAGGAGACCCTCACTCTGCGCGCCTGGTAAGCTTAATGCGAGATTCCCTTATTCGCCGCAATTTTATGCCAATAAGTCCGTGCCCGCACATTCACGCCTGTCCAATGGCAGGACGCACAACTTCCACCCCAAACGCAAAATGGTGCAACTTTGCTTTTAACACTTCAGACGCTCCGGAAGAACTTCTTAGACTTTCAAAAAATGCAAACCTTACAAAAGAAAGAGCTGCCTTAAGCTTTGTTCTTGCCCGCAAAGAAGGAGAATCTCCGGCAAAAGTTCAACCTTTAGACGACGAAAAAATGCTAAAACTTCGCGTAGCTTCGGACTTTATAAAACTTCCGGAATTCCATAAATCAGGTTATTACTGTTGCAGCGACCTTGGTCTTGTACTTGCGCTCGACACAACAAATGTTCAGCCTAAAAACGGAGATCTACTGAATATTGAACGCCCGAAAAATCTAAAATCAGCACAAACCGACAAAAAATCCGGCGCGTTAATTTTAGAGCTCTAAACTGTAAAACAGATTGTCGGATCAAGATGAGACACTGACAGAATATGTCAAAATTGACAATGACAATAACCGTGTCATTAGAGTATGTATTCCACTGTCATTCCAGTGCGTTCTTCCATTGTCATTCTTTGCACTTGGCTAACCTGTCATTCCCGCACTTGATGCGGGAATCTTCTTACGACAATAGATTGTCGTATCAAATACGACAACACAGCGAATTGTCTTTTTTTTACCTACTCTTGTTTTTCCAGGTTTTCGACCCATTTTTGCATTAAAATG
>CAVJSA010000076.1:0-8758 GCA_963651875.1 Lachnospiraceae bacterium
GATAAGCAAACTCGCAGCGTAGCAGTCGCCAGACTGATACGCAAGCATCCCTAACGCAAGTTCGCAATTACAATAAAGTTTGTCATTACAGGTGTCCACGGTGTCATTGTCAGTGTCCGCTGTGTCATTGTCTCACCTTGACCCGACAATCTATTGTGGAAGAAGATTCCCCGGTCAAGCCGGGGAATGACACATAAGGCAAGCCACAGGAATGACACATAAGGCAAGCCACAGGAATGACACATAAGGCAAGTGCGGGAATGACACATAAGGCAATCCACAGGAATGACACTTAAGGCAAGCCACGGGAATGACACTTAAGGCAATCCACGGGAATGAGACTTAAGGCAAGTGCGGGAATGACACTTAAGGCAAGCAAATGAATGTCAGTATATTTTGGCATACACACACCCCGACAATCTTCCTGCAAAAACACGTCGCATTCCGCAAGGTTTGCCTTTTACTTTACACCGATTGAATCAATCCAGCCTCGCACTTCGCTTTCACTTGCCCTTGTGCCAAATCTTTTTCCTGTAAGCCAGTTTCCGTTGTCTTTTCCGGCTAAGTCGTGGAGCAGTTCGCCGCACCGTCCAAGCGGAGAACTCATAGAAGTGCAGAACGGAACAACTGTTTTACCCTTAAAATCTGCGCCTTCGACAAAGGCATTTACAGGCCAGGCTGCAATTCCCCACCAGACAGGAGCGCCAATAAAAACAGTGTCGTAGCCACTCAAATCAGGCTTTTCGCCTTTAAGAGCGACAGGAACTTTTTTTAAGTCGCTTACAGTCGCAGAACCGTTTGCCTTTGAGCCAAAAATAACATCGTGTTCACGGCAGACACGGCTTTTTTTGTTTGTCCAGGCAAGGTCTGCAGAAGTATAATCGTCTTTTGGAACAACCTCGAACAAGTCCGCGCCAAGATAGGACGCGATTTTTTCGGCAACCGCCTTTGTCGTTCCCGTCGCAGAATAGTAAGCCACAAGGATTTTTGCGTTACTTTTTCCGCCTGCATTTTTTGCAGGAGCGGCAATAGCAGAAAACACACTCAAAGCAGCAAAAGCTGTCATAACAAATTTTTTCATATTTACCTCCAAATAAAGGCAAATCCAAAATTTCAATTTTTGATTTGCCTTTATTAAGTTGTTTCGCAATGAAATGAGAAACAACAGTTGATATTAAAGTTTGCAACGCAAACTTTTGAATAAAAACTTTGACGCTATTTCAGGCAAAGTTTTTATCATTCCTCCAAACAGAAACATTCGAAAATTTCAATTTTATTTCTCGCCGATTTTTTTAAGCCACGATTCAACACGAGCCTTGCACGAATCCACTGTGTTTCTCGACTCTGAAAAAGCGTTCTGCTCAACACCGGCTTTCGGCTCCAGCCTTGCGATTGTGCGCGGAGTGCCTGCAAGTCCGCTTCCGCCGTGAACGGTGAACGGAACAATTTTCTTTCCGACCAAGTCATAAGCGTCAAAAAATGAATACAAAACAGGTGGCAAATCAGCGTTCCAAATCGGATAGCCCACAAAAACCGTGTCGTAGCTTTCAAAATTTGAAATTTTTCCGCGAATTTCAGGGCGCGCATTGCTTCTCTGCTCACGCGCCGCACGGTTCAAAAGCGCAGCGTGGTCAGTCGGATAAGCGTCTTTAGGCTCAAGGCGGAAAATGTCCGCGCCGGTCTCTTCCGCAATAAGAGAGGCAACATACTGAACATTTCCCAACGCCTTTCCGTTCACCACGACAAGACTGTTTTCCTCGTTCCGAGTAAGCCCCGAAGTCTTTGTGCTTTCAGGAACAGAAAAATAAACCACAAGCGACTTTGCAGAAGCCGAAAAGCAAATCACGGCAAACGCAACAAAAGCTAAACCCAGTTTTTTCATTATTCTTGACCTCTTTTGATTTTTTTCCGAACCACTTTATGTCTTGAATATAAAACAGACAGAAAAATATTTAAAATACAACTTTTTTTTGCTGAGTATAAGTTTTGGTTATGGTAAAGATTAATTTGCGCTCCTGACAAGCCTGAGCCCCAGCCCTTCGCCACAAAAATCCGCAGTCGTAACAAAACGATAATCCGGCTCGCAGTAGCCCTCGTAGTAAATCCAGCAGCCGCCGCGCCCGACATGGGCAGGATTTTTCCCGCTGTAAGACGGATTCCAGCAGCGCTCGCCGACATTTCCGCTCATGTCAAAAAGTCCAAGCTCGTTCGCTTTTTTCTCTCCGACAGGATGCGACCTTCCGCCGGAATTTCCGTCATACCAGCCGACTTCATCAATATTGTCAGAGCCAGAATACCTGAAGTCCCTCGATTTTTTTCCGCCGCGCGCAGCGTATTCCCATTCGGGCAAAGTCGGAAGCCTGTAGCCGTTTTTTGAAAAGTCGCAGACCCATTTTCCGCCGGACTGATAATAGCACTCGTCAAGATTTTCCATGCGGCTCAAGGCGTTGCAGAATTCAATGCAGTCAAGCCCTGAAACCTTTTCGACCGGCCGCCTCATGTCCAAAACTCCAGCAGGATTTTTTCCGGTCACCTTCCTGTAAAGCTCTGCCGTAACTTCATATTTTGAAATATAAAAGTCCGCAACAGTTTCAGCGTGAAAACTGTAATCTTCAGGATTTTTAGTGTCAGAAGAAGAAATAAACTCTCCGCCCTCCACAAAGACAAAATCGCCGTCAAAGTCCGAAGCAAAGACAGGAAGCCCGGCAAGAAGCGCAAACATAAAAAGAAAAGATTTTTGAATAATTGTCATAAAAAGAAAGATAACCGGGATTTCAGGATATTTAAAATACAATTTTCTTTTGCCCAGTATGCGTTTTGGTTATGGAAAGAAAAAAGAGGGGAACCTTTTCTAGTAAAATCAAAATTAGTTTTTCGCTGGACTTTTGAAGGTTGAAATCGATAAAGCTAGATAGAACTAATCCCTTACTTTCCAATGCCCGTTTTTATCAGCGCCAACATGCTCTAACAGATTCAAAGCCTGTAGCTTTGTCATATTACGACTTACAGTTTCTCTTGCAATACCAAGTTTTGCCGCAATTTCTTCCTGTAGTATTACAGGATTTTCTTTTACTAGTTCCAAAATTTTTTTCTGATTCTTAGTGAGTTTTACAGTGATGTTTTGTGTGATATTTGCAGTGATGTTTTTTACAGCTTTTTCTGTGTATCTGATATGCACATATCTGTTTTTAAGTTCATTTGTTTCGCCAAGCAGCAGGTTGCGGAAGAACTTTTCAAGGTACTCCGTGTTCATATAAATGCCTTTAGTCATGTTTGTGTAATTAGCACGAACCAAGGCATTTCTTGAATACCAGCTGTTTTTGTCAAAAGGCTCATTATTCACTTTAAAACCAAGCGAGTTCAGATATTTAATAGTAAAAACAGCAGTTGTCCTTGTAGTGCCTTCTCCAAAAGGATGAATCTGCCAGATATTTGCAACAAATCTTGTAAGATGTTTTACAGTTTCTATCTTTGAAACTTTTGAATAATCAAAAGATTTTTCCTGATTAAAATCGTAATCAAGAGTTTGTCGAATCATGTCAGCATTGGCATACAAAACAGATTCTCCATCCAAAACCCATTCTCTTTTGGAAATATTGTAGTCCCTAAAACTTCCGGCTTTTACTTTATAAAAAACATCACTGAAAAGACGCTTATGAATAGAAAGCAATAAATCCGGAGTGAAACTGAATGTATTTTCTGCTAAGATTTCACGGATACGGACCGAAACTTTATCAGCTTCTTCTTTACCGTCATCATCGCTAGTCCTACCATCTGCAGAAGCATTAAAGTTGTTAAACTTTGAATAGTCATTATCAGGGAATGCAAAGCTAAAAATATATTCCCATGCATAAGGACTCTGGTAATCAGGAATCAAGAAATCTGATTTTCGGCAAATAAGCCATAAATTGTTTTCTGATCGATATTTAATTTTGACATTATTATTCCTCCCACTAAAAAGTCAAACTCTTTTCTATATATTTACTTTTAACTTTTCAGCAAAAAGAACTTTCGTTTTTAATAAAACTGATTATTTTTGCAGACGAAAAGAATTCCCCGCAACAGATTGCAAAACGAATTTGAAATGCAAACATCGCGGTATCGGTGTCCGGCAATGGAACTCTGTCATTCCGCAAGGCCAGCCCCAGTTTTTCACTCTCTCCGTCTTCCCTTCTACAACCGTTTCCCAAAGAATTCCGAAAGTTTATTTGTCGCTTCGGCAACGTATTCAGGCTTCCAGTAAGTTTTGATGTGGGATGCGCCGTCAATCAGGAAAAGTTCCTTGTCGCTTGTTCCGCTCGCCTTTTTAAAAGCGTCCTGACTCATATAAAGCGTGTCGGCAGCAGAGCCTGCAATCATCAAAAGAGGCTGGTTTACCAAGTCCATTCTGTCTTCAACGTCGAACGCCATAAGTTTAAGAAAAGATTCTGTCGTGTAGCTTCCAGTAGCACGCGGATGGCGGTAAGAAAGTCCGTAATAGTCGATTCCATCCTTGTAAAGACCTTCCGGTTGGCTTTCCATAATTTTTCGGAGTTCAGCATCGTCCTTGTGAGGCGGCAAGAATCCTTCGTAAAGGACGTTGCCCTTAAGCTCTTCGTTGCGTGCGTTGCCTGCCTTTAAAAGACGCTCTTGAATCGTGGCAATCTGCTTGTCGCCAAAACCGTTTCTTCTTACGCGCCCAGAATTGAACATAGAAAGAGTCGCAACCGCACGGATTCTTTTGTCGGTCTGGCTTGCAGCAAGAGTGTAGCCACCACCACCGCAGATTCCAAGCGAGCCGATTCTTGCACTGTCAACTTTTTTAAGCTGAACAAGATAGTCAACCATTCCGCTAATGTCGTTGATTCTGTTTGCCGGCCAGTCCCTAAGCCGTGGCTCACCGCCGCTCGCCCCCTGATAACTTGCGTCCGCCGCAATCGTTATGTATCCCGCCTCAGCCAGTTTCTGAGCATACAATCCCGCAACCTGCTCTTTGCTTCCGCCGTTCGGATGGGCAACCGTAATAGCAGGATATTTCTTTGAAGTTTCCTCGTCATAATCCGCCGGCAAATAAAGATTCGCAGAAATCGCAATTCCATTCAAATTGTAAGTTACAGGCCGGATATTCACCTTGCCTTTAACATTTTGTGTAATCGCTCCGTCGTAAACCAATTCCCACGGATTTCCATTAAAACTTGTCATAAAAACCTCCAAAAAATATTCAGGGCGTTTCCCTCGCTACGCTCGGGTCGGGCTTTTCAGGGCTACGGCTTTCGCCTCCGACCAAACGCAAGCGTTTGTTTTCGCTCCGCTCACCCTTCCAATCCCTAACGCTTAAAAAAGAATATAAATCACACGAAAAAATATTTAAAATACAATGTTTTTTTGCTGAGCATAAGTTTTAGTTATGGTGAAGAAAAGAAACTATTTTATAACGAAAAAACGGATTTTATTGACTAATGAAAAATCTCTAAAACTGCAAGTCCACGCCAAAATACGGCTCGCCCTCGTGAATCTCAATAATTCCGCGAATCGGCTTGTCGGAATATTTTAATATTTTCTCGCGGTAAGTCTGGCGAATCTCTGGATTTTCGATTTCCTCGCGACGTACTTTTGAAAGTTCAAGAAATTCTGTCTCCCGGTCGATTCCCAAAAAACGGCGGTTCAAAAGAGAAGCTGCCATTCCTGTTGTGGAACTTCCCGTGAACGGGTCTAAAATCCATGCGTTTTTTTTAGTGGAAGCAAGAATAATCCGGGCAAGGAGCGGGAGTGGCTTTTGGGTCGGGTGCTTTCCGCAGGATTTTTCCCACTTTGCGATTGCAGGCAGACTCCACAAGTCGCGCATCTGAGTTCCCCCGTTGATTTCCTTCATCAACTCGTAATTGAAGTAATGCGGAACTTTTTTGCTTTTTCTAGCCCACAAAATAAATTCGGTCGAATGTGTGAAAAACCTGCACGAAAGATTCGGCGGCGGATTTGTCTTTGCCCAGGTAACGCAGTTCAAAATGCGGAAATCCAGCTCGTTCAGCATTTGAGCAACCGAAAAAATATTGTGGTAAGTGCCCGAAATCCAGATTGTGCCGTCGTCCTTCAAATGCGAGCGGCAGGCAGAAAGCCACTTGCGGTTGAACTCGTTGTCCTTTTCAACCCCTTGAGATTTATCCCATTCGCCCTTGTTCACGCTCACCTGCTTTCCAGATTGAACGGAAATTCCTCCGTTTGAAAGAAAATACGGCGGGTCGGCAAAAATCATATCGAACTTGAAATCAAACTGATTCAAAAGCTCAACACAGTCGCCTTGAAGAAGAGTAAAGTCGCAGTTCGGGGATTTGTAGAAAGAATGGAGCATTTTATGCCAAATTATGTTCTTTCAAATCATTCATGAACATATTGCGACCTGACCAGTTCCAATATGAAATATCTTCTGATATAAAAAGCCATTTTATAGCTAATAGAATAATTATTATTGGATGTTTATTACCTTCAAAATCTTCAAATTGTATATTTTGTATTTTTGAAAAATTATAGGCTTCAACATTGAAAATTTTATTTATTTCTTCTTTCACAAATGTATAATCATTTGGAAAATGTTTTTTTGCATAATGCAAAGCAATTTTTATGTCATCAAAACTAGGATTTTCATATCTTCTATTCTTCTTAAAATAAAGCCCCCTTATATTAACTGTGAAATCAAAACCTTTTTTGAAAACTCCTGGCCGTTTTAAGACTATTTTATAATCACCATATTTTTCAACATTGTATTCATACTTTGAAGTTTCTTCTGATGAACCAGCCAATTCTTTTAGAAATTCAATAACAACTTTTTTTCTAATATCAGCTCTACTTTGAGCCATTATTTCATATAAATCTATTATATTCATAAAATTCCCTCATCTATGTTTTTAAAACGTGAAAAATTATTTGCTAAGTATTTGTTAAACTTTTCTTTTGGATATTCTTTCTTTTCTCCATTTTCATCAGTCTTACAACCATTAAACCAAATGCTTCTCTTTCCTGAATTTTTTCCATTTTTGTTTGTTACACATTCTTTTAAGAATTCTTCTGATGACATAATCCATATTTTTTGTAAACGTTCAGAATAAAAAACAAAAAAATAATTTTCTCTTTTTTCATGCTCCAATGCAGCGAATAAAGCAGCATCTCCCATTTTTACATCATTTGATCTAGCTTTTATTTGTACTTCAATAAAATGCCCATTATCCTGACGTATTACACAATCAATTCCATCATCATCAACCAAAGGAACATAACAATCTAAACCGTCCTTCAACATCAAACCTATTATGTAATACTCTATTCGCTTTCCAAACCCCGCATTATGTCTAAATGTAAATGACATCTTACTTATTCTCTCCTCCTTATCTAAATACTTTTCCAATCATGCCGTTTTCCATGTCCTTTATGCAATAAATATTTTCCATTACATCGAATGTCTCTTCGAGGTTGTGACGTGCGCTTTGCCAGCCGTTTCCGTCCGTAAACCAGACAAAAGTTACACCGTCAATCGTGTCAATTTCGCTTGATAAAGTTTTGTAGCTTCTTGCGGTTTCATTCAGTTTTGAGCCGCCGCTTCCGTAGAAATTCGTTTCAACAACATAAATCTGATTTTTGGTCTTTACGACGAAATCAAAACGTTTTTCCATTTTGCCTTGGTTTGAAATTGCGGACAAATCAACATTCCATTTTTCCGTAATTTCATGGATGTACATCTCCTTAAAATAATTCTTGTCTTTCTCAAACCCGGCTTTTTTTATGTAGCTTTCAACCAAATCTTCCATAAGATGACCGCCACGATTTTTTCTGCCGTTTGAATCAAGTCCTGTTTCAACACCTGTAACATAATCAACAAGATTGTTCACAAGATGATTCTGCAAAAGGTCATAAAGCCCAGATTTTTTCATAAAATCAGAATATTCTGAAACAGTTTGCTTTGAACTCGAAAAATCAAAAACAAAACTTCCGTTTTCATCAGAAACTGAAATTTCAGAATTGCGGACAGCAAGAAGAATCGGAATGCATTTTAAGGTTTCAGGATATTTTGAAAGAATATTTTCAAAGTCTTTTTCTATCGACTTTGAGCCAATAAGTGAATTCAAAATATTCAACTCAATTTTAATATTCTCAACATTTCCGTAAACTTTTTCAAAATCAATATAATAGGAATAAGTCGCAATGCTGTCACGAAAAGTTGAAAGCCAGTTTGTGAAATTTCGTTTCATAAAACCTCTAAAACACAATTAACAGGCTTTTGAAAAATTTTGTAAAAACTGTTCTTTTGTTTTCAAAATTAACCTATCATTAAAACCGTTCTCAAAATCAGTCCATCTAACAAGAACTGATTCATCAGCAAAACAAACAGTAGGATCAAGTTCCACATCCATTCCCATATACTGCCATCCATTAAAGTCTTGTGTTTTTATAAAATCAACAAATTCTTTAAAAATAGGATTGGACGATTCTGTTTTCTTTCCTCTTACATCAAATGTCATAAAAACCTCCATATAGTTACTTATTATTTTATCAAAAAACCGATGCAATGTTGCTTATTAAAAGCTCACTGATTGCACCGCGTTTTTTTGCGTTTGAATTTATCATTCTGGAAGCTCTAATTCTTTCAATTGAAAAATTTGAATACAGGTTATCGAAAAAATCATCTTCTTTGTTTGTATTTTTTGGGTCGGAGTTGCTTGCAAGAACCTTTGAACCTTTGTTGGAAATTTCGGTTATGAATTTTCCTAGTTCAATTTGCTCTTTGTCT
>CAVJSA010000077.1:0-8602 GCA_963651875.1 Lachnospiraceae bacterium
ATGTTTTTCCCTTTTTGGGAACACCTAAAATATATGGTGAAACTGTATTGCTGTCAATAAAAACCCCCAGCTTTCCGCAATGAGAAAGCCGGGGAAAAGTTAGACTTGAAAAAAGTTTTTTTAATTATTTTTCGCTCTTTAAGTATGCGGTTTCAAACTGTTTTGACTTAAAGGCAATTACAGAGTCTACTGTCGCAGGAGTTGCTGCAGTTCCTCCATTGTTTAATGTATTTGTCGTATTATTTTTCCAATCTATTTTCCGACCTTCTATGCTAATTTGATTCTCTGAAACCGCATAATGACCAGTTCCCATTGAAGGAACAATCATGTAGTCCCAAGTGTCACTTAAACTGTTTTGTGATGATATTGAAGAATCATAAGTTGGAGCTGTTTTTCGAACTGCATATTTTACAGACTGTGCTGTTCCCGCACTGTTCATGTATGTCATACAAGGAATTGAAATTTTATGTTCTTTAGTTCCTGTCTCAATTATAGAAACATTTCCATAATCAAGAGAACCTGTTTCATCAACAATTTCTGGAGCATTAAAGTTATAAGTTGTTCCCGAAATTGCTCCAAAAAGATAACACAACTGACCATCTTCATTTTTGAACATTATATGGATATTGTTATTAGAATCGATTCTCATCGAAACAGAACCAGAGCAACTATAAGATGTTACTATCCGATTCCATTCAGAAGCTAAATTAGGTTCTTCGACTGAAGCTTTTGCAATTCTCAGTTTTGATGAACTATCATCAAAGTAAGCAACAACAGGGTGACCATTTGAGTCAACATCAATATCAGAAGAAGAACCAGAAGAGCCTTCATGAGTTGAATCACTTTCTGTTATCGAATTAACTCCAACAACATTTAAATCTCCTCCATAAATCGTTGCTCCATGAATACTATGAGTTACAGCTCCAGCCCAAGTATATGTTCCATTTACAGTGCCAGGTACACCTGTCAATTTTCGCAAAGAAGTTTTATAGTTACCAGCTTCCAATTGCATAAGAGCAATAGTATCACCAATTTTTGGGACATAATCAGATTGTAATCCTGTTGTAGTTATAGATTTCTCCGTAGTTGCAGAAAGCCGCTCGTTACTAGAGGCATAACGTTGAGTGCTGTCAGGAGCAATAAATAAAACATTCGAATATGCCGCAGTATTGGTTCTTGTTTCGCCGCCTATCCATACAGCATTCTGTTCCCCTGCAGAAAGCGAATTATTGCTTTTTGCCTTTTCATTTGCAGTCCAATTATGAACTCTATCCTGACCAGTATATCCGCCATCAAGGACAACCCAGCCTACAAGACCTCCAGCTTTACCATCTACGCGTTGTCCCTTTGTTGTTGTACCATATTTTGTACTAGATGTATCAACAACAGAATACCTAATGCTCTCTGTAACGGTGTCATACCAAATATTATGCAAATAGTTTCCATATCTTACAGATTTAGGTTTTGCAAACGAACCTAATCTGTGGGTCATATCATAATTTGCAAGATTATAATAAGCAGTATAGTTGGAACCGTCCATTCTATAACCAGGATTTCCTGTTACCTGAACTTTCAACCCATTATAAACAGCACTATCTGATATATCCGCTTCTGTAACCTGTATTGCCCCCATTCCACCTACAATTTGAGAACTAGAAAGTCCTGACATTGAATAAGTACCACCATAGCCTTGGTGCTCTGGAATAAATGCGACACTTGCACCACCAGAATCGCCTTTTCTGTCAAACCCAATACCTGTATAAGTTGCAGGTTGATCGTAATTACGGAATATTGGAGTTACTGAGGCATTAACACCATAACTGAACATAATATTAGAGTTTGATTGTGCCGCCCAAGAAGCATATAAATTACCACTAGCATCGGCTGTCATTACTGGGTTCTGCAACTCTGCACCATTATTAGTTTCATTAAAATAATTTCCCAACGCCCAAACGCTTAAATATCTGTCATCATTTGCCCAGTATTTTGTTGAATTTCCGCGCATTGCATACGTTTCCGCATTGTAGCCGTTTTCGCCTGAAAGTCCGTTTACTAAAGCATTTCCGCTTATTGCAGGATTATTGTCTGAATTTGAGTTGTTTACACTGTCAACATCTCCGCTTGTAACTTTCAATGCGCCACTTTGAGAAGGAACCGTCATTTCAAAAGAGTACAAATTATTGTCGCCGGCTGTCGGTGTTACATTGTTATTTTTTGAACCAGTTCCAACAGACCATATAGCGCTAGTTCCAAAGTTCCAGCCATAAACCGTTAAAGTCTCGCCTTCTGCAACAGGATAATGGCCAAGCTTAGAACGGTTTATGTTGCCGTAATCTGAATGACCAGCCGCAATTTCTGAATTTGTTCTTGCTACTTTAGTTATATATGGAACAACTGTTACAGGATAATATCCTGTAAGCGCGCCGCTTGTTGTTGCAGTTGTGCCAGGTGTTGAAGCAAGCTTGCTTCCTGCGCTTGCAGTCTTATTTTGCGTTGTCGTCACAGAAATGGCATTTTCGCCGTTTGTCAATTTTGAAGTATCAAGAAGAAGAGTCCATTTTGCGCTGTGGCCATTTTGTGTAAGGCTGTTGTCAGAAATAGAAAGCGCATAACCGTTTGTAGCAAGTGTTGCCGTCGTTGAGTCAGAGTCGCTCACAGTTCCGTTAGACCAGGCCGCTGAGCTTGCTGTGTAAGTGGCAGTTGTCGTTATTGAGCCAACAGAAACTGCAACGCTCTGCATAATCTGATCATCTGAAACATCGCCTTCAATTTTTATTGTGCCTGAAACATCTGGAGTATCTTTTATATCAATATGGCCGATTCTTGTGCTTCCATAATAAACAATTGAATTGTTTTCACTTGTATTATAAGCATCAGAAACAGCCGACTCAATTTCTCCATTCCAATAGAACGGCGTGATTGTTCCGGTTGGAGCAACATCGTCGGTTATATCAAAATAAACTGGAATATTCGCAATTGTCCACTGATAGCCAAATTTCGAGTAAAGTGTTCCGCTTGAGTCTGTAGAATCAAGAGAAGAAGCTGTTCCGTCAGTAACTTTTGAGCTTGCGGTCTTGTATCTGGAAGTTTCATTACCTTCAAATCCGTAGACTTCAGAAGAATCCCACAAAGAAAGCGCAATTGTGCCTGTGTGGTCTTCTTTATTAAAACCTTTCATATCAGAAGATGAAAGTGTCAGATATTTCAAGACATTTCCGCTTCCGGCAGTTATACCATCAACCTTGCTGTTTGAACTAGCCAAAGATCCATGAATATTGCTTGAAGAATCCCATGTTGGCTCTGATTGAGAGCCTGCAACGGCATCATAATAAACAGTTCCTTCGCCTTCCTGCCCGCCGACAAATTCCGGAACCACAACAAGGTCGCCAGTGACTTTAAAATAAGCCTTCGCGTCTGTTTCGCCGTTCGTGTTGAGAGGAATTTTTGAATTAACGTCATAAATATCTGTTGCAAGAGTTACAACTTCCTGAGTTTTCTCGCTTTCGTCCAGCGCGCTGAATCCTTCAATCTCGTCTGAAGTGTAAGAGCCGTCGCCGTTCAAGTCTGTTGCAAGATGAACTTTTGCAAGGCGAGGAGTGTGGTTTGCAATCATAGTTCTTGTTGTTACGTCGCTGCTCACGTTTCCAGCAGCATCGATAGCAACTGCATGGAGAACAATTGTTCCGTCTGCAATAGCGTCGCTTAAAAGGCTTGCCGTGCAAGTCCACTTTGATCCGGATTTTGCCACAGTTTCCACAAGGCCGTCGCCGTCGTCGTTTCCGACAGAGTAAGCTCCGTTAGACCAAGACGAGCTTTCTGTCGTTGTCGTTGTGTAGTTCACCGAAAGTGCGTAAGGGAATACTGCAGCTGTTACATCTTGAGCCAAAGTTCCGTCGAATGTAACAGTTGAGTCTGAAACACTCTTGATATTGTAATAGCTTCCGTCAATTTTTATGATTCCGCCGGCGCGGATAAATGAAGTGTCCGCAGAAGAGTCAGAAATTTCAAACGTGTCTGATTTTGCGCTTCCGCTTCCGCTGACTGTAATTCCAGGAATTCCATCTGTAAGCGTAAGTTCGCTTCCTGTAACCTCTTCCATTTTCCAGCTGCCTGCAGAACCGCCCGCAAACGGAACGTAGTATTTTCCGCCACGTTCAAAGAAGAAGTTAAGGCTTGCCATTCCGGAAATATCATCCTGAACAACCGAAGAAATTTCTGCCTCGTAGTTCGTGTTGTAGAGTTTTCTCATGTCTAGGCTTTCGCCGCGGAACTGAACTGCGTTTACGGTTGGAGCCGTGTTGTCAATTGTGAACGAGTAAGTCGCAGATGTTGAAAGAGCCGCCTTTGAGTTGTCTACTGTGCGGACAGTGTAAGTTACAGTGCCTTCTGTACTTAAATCGAGAGGAACTTTTACCTTGTAATTGTAGTATGTTCCGCCTTCATAAGTGATTGCGTTGCCTTCTTTTTCACTAGTCCAGTCTTCTACAGTTTTTGTCGATCCGCTGCTCGGCTTTGCTGTAACTACAGTTTTATCGATATTGATTCCAGAATCGGTGTCTTCAAGAGAAATATTCAAATACCAGTTTTCGCTTACAGATTTTGAAACGTACATATCAGAAGAATAAGAGCGGCTGCCATCGTCGTTTGAAATGTAAAGAGTTGTCAAACCGATTTTCGGAGCGTCGTCATCAACGCGGAATTTTACAGTTCCGCTTGAGCCGCCCGAGCTTGTCGCGCTTCCGTCAGACCAGAGGCCTGCAATATTTTCGTCATCGACTGCGCAGGCACGAACCTGCCAAGACTTTTCGTCAGACTCAGTTTGAGGCAAAGTAAACGAGCCGTTCCAGCTTGTAGTTCCGCTCAGCTTTACGCCCCACCAGTCAGAATCGGAAGACAAAATTGCGCCGCTAGAAGAAAAATTCAAGTCAGAAGCAGTATAAACAGTCTCGCTGCTGTTTTTTGCGACAAAAAACTCTTTGTCGTCGGCGTCATAATCTCCGTCGCCGTCTAGGTCGAACTGAATGTAAACCGCTGTAACATTGTTATTGTCTGTTGCAGTTCCGGCAAAATCCGCGCTTGTTCCAAGAATAGTTCCTGTTTTTGGCGTTGTTACAGTTGCAGTAGGCCAGTTTGCGTTCGGGTTATAAGAAATTTTATACTGATAAACAGAAACGTTTCCGAGATTGTCTGTCAGCTTAAACCAGAGAGGAATCGTATAAATATATCCGGATTTTGAAAGAGCGTAAGAAGAATTGTCTTTTTCATACGCATCTGTGTATTGAGTAAGCTGTCCGCCGTTCGCGTCAGAAGAGAATACAAAGCTCCACAATCCGGCTGTCGCGCCGTCTTTTAAGTCTCCGGCAAATGACACATCAGAATAATTAGAAACCGTTGAAAGTCCGTTTTCGTCCTCGTCGCCAAATATCGCGCTTGAGTTTTGAGATGCAGTCGGAACCGCAAATTCAACGCTCAAAATTCCAGAGCCGCTTCCGTCCTGGGCAATTCCAGAAACAGTAACGTCGGAAGTGCTTATCGTACCGAGAACAGGAGAAGTAACGCTGAATGTGGCAGGACCTTTGTTATCGAGCGTGAATACAGAGCTTGCGTTTCCGCTCTGGCCGCTCTGGTCTTTTACAACAACAGAAACGTTTACATAGCCCATTTCGCCGTCTAACACGGCAGACAAGTCATAAACATCTGATGTCGCCGTGCCATCTGCGAATGTCAAAGTTTTCGCAGCCGAAACGTTGTCAACCGACAATGTTAAAGTTCCGCTTTCAATTCCAATATCGTCGCTTGCCTCTATCTGGAATTTCGCATATCTGCTTTCACTTCCGCCGACAACCGTTGCAGCAGTGAATGAATTAAAGTCAGAATAAGTTCCGCTTTCTGAAGATGAATATGCGATTTTTATAGAAGAAACCTTTGGAGCCGTTTCGTCTGATGTGTAAGCAAACGCTTCATCGCTTGCAACTGCCGTACCGCTTCTAACCTGCACTTTTGGCTCAGTAAACTTTTTTTGCGTGTTTTTTCCAGTGTAGAAAATTCCGCCGGCAGCATCTTTTACATAGAAGTAAAGTTTCTTTTCGCCGTCAGTTGTTGTTGACGGCTGATAAGTAAAGTCGCTGCTTCCTGTAGCCCAGGTAAGAACAGCGCCGGTTGCTTCCTGTGTCGTAATATTTCCGTCAGAATCGGCCGCTATAGATTCTTCAAAAATCTTGAATTCTGCAATATCGCCGTCATCATCAGAAAGAGTTCCTTCAATTGTTGCGTCTTCGCCGTTTACAAGCCAATATGAACCGTCTGATTTTGCAGTAAGGTTTGTGATTCTTACAGTCGGAACGTCACCGTTTAAGTCAACTGGGATTTCAACAAATCCGTCAGAGCTTGTAATGCTGCCGTCTTCATAATTCGCATTTTCCGCCATGTCTGTTGCTGCAACAAGAACATATAGGCTCGCTTTTCCAGTGTAGTTTCCAGAGACTTCAGCGTCTTCCGCAGAAGAAAGAGTGTTAAAGTCAAATTCTTTTGACCATGTGTAGATTGCAGAAGCGTCTGTTATTGAGTCGCCAAGTTTTGGGTAGTCGCTTAAATTATCAGATTTTGTTGATGAATAATAGAATTCAAGAGACTTTGGAGTTTTTGCCTCGGTGATTTTTCCTGTTATAGAAGAAGTTCCGTTAACAGAAGAAAGCGCGACGCTGTCAGAAACAGAAGGGCTTGTAAAGCTGACTTTAGGCGCTGTAGTGTCAACTTCAAAAGTGAATATTTTCTGAGGATTTCCCTTTCCGTTGCCTGCAGTGTCTGTCGGAGACAAAGCAACAGAGCCACTATTTATGCTTGCGGCAGGAATAACAATCTTCCATGATTTTATTGCAGTTTTTTCGCTAATTTCATCATAAGAACTAAAAGTCAATTCCTGGATTTTTTCCGCGCAATCGCTTGCGCTAGAAGGAAGCTCATCTGTAGAGAATGAAACTGTCGCAGTTGTTATTTTTGTGCCGGCAACAGAAATTGAATTGAATTCGCCAACGCCAGAAGCATCGTCGCTTACAGTTCCATAAATTGTAATGTCCTTTTTCTTGTTTGAAAGAACGCTTCCGCTTGCGTCTGCAAAAGTTGCGCCGTCAAATGTGTAATAAGAGCTTGCAAAGTCAGGAGCTGTCGAGTCTATGCTGATTGAATATGACTGCTTTGCGCTCTTGTTTCCTGCATTGTCAATTGCGACAACTTCAAGAGTATGAGCCGTGCTGCTTTCCGAAAATCCGCTGATTGAAGTTTTTACAGTCGCCATGCCGCTTGAATTGCTTGCAGTTGCGCTGGCAGAAGTTTTTGTAATGTCACCAGAAACAACGGCAGAGTCTGCAGAGCTTGAAGGGTCAAGCCAGAAATAAACAGTTTCAACGCCGCTGCCACTTTCTGTAAATGCAACTGTAACAGAAAGAGTTTCATCCTTAAACCAAGAGCTAAGGACAGTTTGTGTTGTAGATATTCCCCCAACACTTGAGTTTTCATCATCAAAAACAGGGGCTACAGCATCTTTATAATATTTGAACGTTGCAGAAGAAGTCTGTCCCCAGCGGTCTTTTGCCGTATATGTGGCTGTATATCCGTCACTCGTATTAGTTAAAAGAGACGAGATATTTATCGTGTCGCTAATTGAAGCACTTCCACCAGAGAGAGAAAGTTCTTTTTCAGACGAATAATTTCCACTTGAAGAATTTGTACCATCGTCGCTATAAACAGCCGACAAAGTAATTTTTCCGCTACCATCACTCACTATTCCAGAAACAGTTACAGGAGTTTCTACTCCATTGTAATAACTGCCGTCAGAAGATTCTATTTTTATAGAAGGAGAGCCAGAATCAATTGCAACTACAAAACTAGTATCCAAAGAAGAAACAGAAGTTTCACCGTTTGTATCTTCTACAGAAATTTTAATTAAATAGCCACCTTCAGCAGAAGGCAGAGTGTAATTCATACTATACGAAGTTGAAGTTCCACCTGTTAAAAGCTCAGTCGTTGATGTCTCTCCGTTTTCTGGCGTGCATGTAATTTTTACAGTCTTTACGCCGTCATCATCTGTAATCGTGCCTTTTAAAACGTTATTTGAGCTTGTACCAAATATATTTGTCGAGCCGTCATTGATTGCGTCAAAAGTCGTTACAGAAGAATCAGCATTTGAAAGTGTCAAAACAGGCGCGTCTGTGCTTTGGTTAACATTTATAGTTTTTTCAGCTACAGAAGAAACATTTCCAGCAGAGTCTTCCGCAGAAACCTGTACTATATACAAAGAACTGTCTGTAAGTTTTGTTGTGTCAAGAACAAAATTCCAGCTCTTATAAATTCCTCTCAAAGAATAATCGCCAGAAACAACAACATTTTCGGCAGTCTGTTCAGTACCATCAGCATCCAAAATCTTTATTAAAAGTGATTCTTCTGCCAAAGATGTTGTATCAGAAGCAATACCTGTGACAGTGATTTTTCCGTTCACATATTCTACATTTTCTTTTGTTACAGTCGGGGTGATTCCATTTATAACAACAGTTGGCGCCGTAGTATCCGTCGTAACACGGCAGGTCGCTGTCGAAGTATTTCCTAC
>CAVJSA010000078.1:0-8149 GCA_963651875.1 Lachnospiraceae bacterium
CAGCCTTCCATTGGCGGACTCCTGACTTGCCATTGCTGGATTTTTCTTTTTTGTCATTGTCGGTAGCCTCGCCTGTCATTGTCAGCATCCAGGCATGACATTGCCGGCCTCCCAGCCTGTCGTTATCGGCAACCAAGCATGTCATTGTCGGGCTTGACCCGACAATCTATTACAAGAGGAGATTCCCCGATCAAGTCGGGGAATGACAATGGAATCAAGCGTGGGAATGTCAAAGGAAAACCATCAGGGGAATGACATTGAAAGCAATATGCGAAAATGGCAAGTTAATCTCTTACGAGGAATGACAGTGGAAACCCATCAGAAAATGACAGGTAGATTGTTTGCCAATTACAAAACGTGTCAGTGTCAGCATCCAAGCATGTCATTGTCGGCATTCCAGCATGTCATTGTCGGCAGCCAAGCCTGTCATTGTCGGGCTTGACCCGACAATCTATCGCAAAAGGAGATTCTCGCGTCAAGCGCGGAAATGACAATGGAATCAAGTCGGGGAATGACATTTATAAATTAAAAAAAAAGGATATAAAAAATGAAATTTCTTGAATTTGTTAATATGGGCGGAAAAATCAACTGGGCTTTGTTTTTGATTATGTGCTTTAGCTGCTGCCAGTGCATTGAACGCTGCATTTACTTTGCACTTTCTTCAAAAAAGTGCGAAAAACGAAGCTTTATGGCGAGAATTCAAAAAAAATGCGCACAGCTTTCTTCTCTTCCTCAAAAACAAAAGCTAAAGGAACTTGAAAAAGAATCTTCCCTTATTTTTTACGACATGAACCGCGGGCTCTGGTTCTTGAATTTTATCGCGGTTGTTGCGCCTTCGATCGGTCTTTTAGGAACGGTTGTCGGGCTTATCAGCGCTTTTCAGCAGATTTCTGCCGTTGGCGCGTCGGTGAGCATGCAGGATTTGTCGGGCGGAATCTGGGTTGCAATGATTACAACAGAATTTGGCATGATGATTTCGATTCCAGTGCTTTTCTTTTACAGAACTTTTAAGAGAATCAGCGAAAAACGTATGATGGCTCTTGCGCTTTTTATTCAGGAGCAGGAAGAAGAGGACAAAAAATGAGCAGCTTTTTAGAAAAAATCACAGGCGGGGAAGAAGAACTTTCGGTCAACATTACTTCGATGATTGACGTTATTTTTATTCTTCTGATTTTTTTTATGGTTTCAACCCAGTTCAAAAAATCTTCGCTTCCTTTGGAATTGCCGAAAACTCAAACTGCCGAGACAGCGGACGAAGACAATTCTACAAAAGTGATTGCGGTAAATGAAAATTCAATTGAATTTGACACTCAGATTGTTCAGCTTTCGGAGCTTGAAGAAAAACTCAGGGAAGTTTATTCAAAAAATCCGGAGATTGCAGTTTCGCTTGAATGTGAGCGCACTGTTGAATTTGAGCGCGTCGTTCAGATTTTAACAAAAGTCCAGAACGCAGGAATTTCAAAAATAGGAATTATTCATGAAACGCTGGATGATTAGCGCATGTCTTACGCTCGCAATTCTTTTTCTCGCCTGCCTTGTATGCACGGATTTTAATTCAAAAAAAGAATTTTACTCTTCTCCCCAGGCCGACAATTCAAGTTTTGTGGCTGTAATGACAACCGTAAAACGCAAAAAAGAGACTGCCGCAAAACTTCAAAAACAAAACACGATAAAAATGCAGTCAGATGTGATTTCCTCTCCAAAAGAAAAAGAAGAGCAAAAAAAGGAAGAAACTCAGACCGAAGAACTTTTAGACGACGAACCACTGGAAACGACACAAACAGACGAAAGCGATTTTGCCACAGATTCTGAAGCGGGAGAAGAAAGCGAACTTGATTCCGTCGTGCAAAAAACAGGCGCGCAGATAAAAGCCGAAGAATCCTACAAAGCCTACGCCTTAAAAAGAATCGCCTCAAAAAAAAGCTATCCCTTAAAGGCGCGCGCCACAGGGCAGGAAGGCAGCGTAAAACTACACGTAATTATCGGACAAAAAGGGGAGCTTGAACTTGCGGAAATAATTCAGCCGTGCGAACACGAGCTTTTAAACGAAGCCGCGCTTTTGGCAGTAAAAAACTCCGCGCCGTTTAAAAAAAAGCCCGACACAATGCAAAAACTTGAGCTTAATTTTTTTATGGAATTTAAGCTGACGGGCTAGGGGAGTATTTTAAACCAGGCAATTATGCTCCCTCTGGCAACAGATTGCCGGGTCAAGGTACAACAATGACACAGTGCCTGTCATTCAATAGACTGTCGGGGCAAGGTGCGACAATGACAAGACCGCCAATGTCATTTCACTAGATTGTCGGGTCAAGGTGAGACAATGACACGGGGGCGTATAACAATGACAACGCAGTCTGTCATTCCCGCACTCGATGCGGGAATCTCTTCCACCTTCTTAATGAGACAGATTTATCAATAAACGTTTTTTTTCTTGCAATCGCTTGAAAATCAAAAAACAGCCTTGTACACTCTTGCAGATGTTAGCAAAAGCTAACCGATAACAAAAATATTTTTAAGGTTATTACAAAAATGAAAAAGTCTTTTAATAATATGTCTTCTTCTTGCGTTCGCGTCTGCATGTTCGTCCTTGCGCTGCTTTTTTCCGCAATTTTTATTTCCTGCAGTCAGGACGACGACGGCACAACGGCACAGGATTTTGACATCAGTGAGATTTACGGATACACATACAGCGGAACTATTACAGCTTCCAGCGGAACAACGCTCACTCCTGCAATCATCATTTATAACGATGAACGCTGTGACTGGAACATGAGTACAAACAATATGAGCAATAATCAGTTTTATTATTACTCAGAAAAAACAGGAACAGGCGCATACACTCTTTACTGGTTTGGAAGCGATAAAAAATCGTATTGCTATCAAAAAGATTCTTCTGAAGCAGACATGACAGTTCAATTGGGAATAAACAGCCTGGATCAAGTTGTGATTCTTTTGACCGCGGACGATTATTCTGGCGTTTCTAACATGACGAACACCCGCGTAACAATGAATCTTCAGACATCGACAGCGAAAAATGTTAATCCGAGCGAAATTTCAGATGATGAAGATATTCAGGATGTAACGATTACAATTCCTGAAAGCGCAGCAGCGGCAACATGGTCGGGCGAAAGCTCATACAGCGGAACCTTTGTGTATTTGGTCGGCGACGACGGCTCTATTGAAAAAGGCAGCGGCTCTTGCGGAACAGATTCCAGCGGAAACGAGATTATGCCTACCGTAAGTTTTTCTGATTCAGCTTCTGGAAGCATAACGATTAAAATGCACATTTTTTGCTACAACAGCAGCATGACAATCGAAAGCTACGAAGTTTCTGACATAAGCGTAAAAGAAGCGGACGGTGTTCAGTATCTTGAATATTCAGGCACAGTCACGACAGGAAGCTACACGCTGAACAGCTTTAGCCTTGCCGGAAAACTCGAGGACGGAAATCTTACATTGCGGGTTTCTTTTAAGCCAGGCGCAATGCCTTTTGCAATCACTGAGGTTTTCACTTCTGAAAGCGAATAAAAACAAAAATAAAAAATTAAAAGCGGACTGGGAGCGATTTGAGTGCACGCAAGTTTATTCCAGACCAAAACAAAAAATTAAGGAAAGTTTTATGAAAAAAATATTTTTGACAATTGCAGCACTCGCAGCAATATTCTTTGGTTTCACTTCTTGCGCTAACAATGATGATGAATCGTCTTCTTCAGAAAAACCGGCAGGAACATTCTGGGGCTCTCTTACAGTTTATGGAACTTCTTATGACTGCGCTCTTGAAGTTACAGACTCATCTGTAAACCTTTATTCAACAATGATGTCTTACTCTTACGAAAACAATGTCTGGAAAGAAAACGACAGCGGCACTTACACGGTTTACTGTTTTTCTTCTGATGCAGACACGTCGGACACAAGCAAAGCTTCTCTTTCTGTAAATTTTTCTAGCGACACAGCTGCAACATTTACAATCACAAAAATGAGCATAACTTCTGGAACTCTTACACAGGGCGACGATTATTCTTATGAATACTATGCGCAGAAAAACCTTTACGGCTCTTACTGGGGAAATCTTACAGTCGCAGGCACAGCTTATCCAATGTGCATTGTTATTGCAGAAAGCTCTGTTACACTTCATAGCGACATGATGGGACAGTCTTACTCAGTTGTAACTTTTACAAACAACTATGATGGAACATGGCTTGCTCAGTGCTATAACGACGGCGAAGACACAAGCTCAGATTCAACTCATGTGACTGTAACATTTGATATTACAGCAGATCCTGTTGAATGTGTTCCGTGCATTGTGCCAATGAAAGCTCTGGCAACTTTTGACAGCTGTCCGAAAGGCAGCGACTACAATAACGAATACGCAAACTAATTTTTCCAGCGTTAGGTTATGGAGCACCGGAGGGCTTTGTTTTAACAAAGCCCGAACGAAGACCGCAGGCGCGCTATTTGAGCGCCGAGGACTTAGCGCGTTAGCAAAGTGCGCAACAACCGACCCGGCACAATGTGCCGGGTAACGCCCTTATAAAAATAAAAACTCTTATTAAAAAATCTGGTTTTGTATGAAAAAAAATATTTTTGCTTGTTTTTTAGTTTTTTGTGCAGGAATCGCTTTTGCTTCTGAAGGCGACGATGTAATAAAAGTTACTGCAAACCGTGTTGAAGACGAAATTCCACAGGAAAAACAGACTCAGCACATAAAAGTTGTTTCTGCAGAAGAAATTAAAGAAAGCGGCTCAAAAACTGTGAGCGACGTTCTGCGTTCCGTGCCGGAAATCACCGTAAACGCACAAAGCTCGGCAAACCCGACAGAAACGGTCAGCATGCAGGGATTGAGTTCAGAATACGTAAAAATCCTTGTTGACGGAATCGCCGCAGGAACAGACATTGACGGTTCAACTTCGATTTCGAGCATTCCGGTTGAAGACATTGAACGCATCGAAGTTATAAGCGGGGCGGGCAGTGTAATGTACGGAAGCAATGCGATGGGCGGCGTTGTAAATATAATTACAAAAAAGGCGAAAAACGAATACGACGGCGTAAAACTGCATTTTAATCTTGGAGATGAATTTTCTTTTTCTCCGCAAACTAAAAACATAAAAAACTACACGAGCGCAGGTCTTTCTGTCGCTGGCGAAAAATTAAGCGGCAACGTAAGTTCAAGTTTTGACTGGAATCCGGGAAAACAAAAATCAAGCTGGGACGCTCTTTCTCAGGACTATATCGACTACTACGAAAGCACTAAAAAAAATCTCGCTTTTGTGCGCGCGGGTGGGGAATATACGGACGAGTGGGGCAAACTCGGCGCATACGCTCTTTACAATTCTTCTTACCAAATCTGCAATTTTACAAAAACCGGCTACGACAAAGGCTCAACGATGGAATATTCGAGCAGCAGGCTTGAAGGCGGAATAAACGGCAAATATATTTTTGACTCAAACTTAAACTTTACAACTTTTTCGAGCGTAAAAAGCTACACACTGGACAACACTTACAACGTCAGCGCAGGAAGCTATTCTTCGAGCAAAAAAACACAAAGCGACAGCACAAACTTAGAAAGCGACTTTCGCACAAACTTAAAACTCGGAAACTTTAACGAAATTCTCTTTGGGCTCAACGCTCTTTTTGACACAATCGACGGAAACACTTTTGACGAACAAAAATCACAGTGGCAGTTTGCAGGCTTTGCCCAGGACACAATAAAAATCCTAGACGAAAAATTGAGCATTGTTCCAGGCGCGCGCTTTACTGTAAGCCCAGGAAACGACGGCGAAAAAACTTTAATGCAGGCAGTTCCAAACCTTGCCTTAAAATACGAGGCAGGCGAAAACACAACCTTAAAACTTTCGTACGGAATGGGCTACAAAATTCCGTCTTTAAGACAAAAATACTGGATTTTCCGCCACAATTACGCTCCGGGCTCGGGCAACTTTATTTTGTACGGAAACGCAGACTTAAAGCCGGAAAAATCGCACGCGTTCAACTTTAGCGCGGACACAAAAATCCTGAATATTTTAAGCGTTTCTTCTTCCGCTTATTTTAACTACATTCTCGACTTAATCGACAGCGTTGTAACAGATGCAGAATCCAGCCCTCAAATCCGCGAATATCAAAACGTGGACAAGGCAATAACTTACGGAGCAGGGCTAAACATTGCCATAAACCTTGACCGCTTTAGCGCAAAAGCAGGCTACACTTTTACAACGGCAAAATCTTATGACACAGAAAACGGCGAATGGCTCAGCATGGCGCTCCGCTCAGCACACAGAATAACCGCTTCCGCCTCGTACAAAATCCCGGTTTTAGAAGCAAAACTTTCCGCCAATGCAGAATGGAATTCCCCGCAGCTTTTAACAACAGGCAGCTCCCTAAAAACTCCGGATTATTTTATGGCAGGCGCAACGCTTTCAAAACTCTTTTTTGCAGACAAACTCGAGCTTTACACCCGCGTAAACAATCTTTTTAACAACCTAAACTTTAAAAACGGCACAAACGGCGAAACCCAAAAAACATACTACGGCCTGGAAGACGGCACAACACTGACCCTCGGAGCAAAGTTAAAGTTTTAATACCTTCAATTTCGACTTTTTCAGGCGGGCGGCTACCGGCAAAGCCGTCACCGGGCTATCCGTGGTTCCGCGTCTTGCGCGCTCCATTGCTGCGCAACGCCTTCGGCGCCACTCCTATCCCTGCCGCATAAAACAATTGGTGCCACGGATAGCACTAACGACAGAAGATCGCACAAATTGCATCGCAATTTATGACGCGACAGGATGTCGCACACTATCCCTGCCACGGCACGATATCGCAGTTTCCCCACTGTCATTCCTACAGTTTCCTCGCTGTCATTCCCGCACTTGATGCGGGAATCCCTTCCACAGTCAAAAACATTACAAACAACCCCGCCACGATAATTTCACCAGCCGTGTCATTGTCGTACTTGATACGACAATCTATTATAAAAAGATTTCCCGTTGTTAATTACCACGTTTCTACAAAATTTTCCATTTTCCCTGTTTTATTTGAACCAATTCGTCTGATTTTTCCAATTTGTGGCCGCAATGGCCTTTTATTTAGTTATTTACAAGAATTCAAGATTTTTATTGAATCCTTCTGAAAAAATTAAAAAAAAAGGAATTCTTCCTTCAAAAAGGGGAAAATCGTCGATTTTTGGTAGACAGAAGATATATTATAAGAAGTGAACTTCTGTCTTTTTTACCTTCTCAAGGACTCAGGCTTTACAAAATGCAAAGACAGAGTCCTTGAGAACATTGTTCTTACTAAAACAGCATTAACTGCATAATAAACTTCACCTTTTCATATCATCTGCCATTCTTAACGAAACAAAAATTTCTTTATTCTCCTCTATTAAGCTATAAAATATTCCAAGTCAGCTAATTGTCTTGTTTTCTTATATGTGTCGTAGGCTGGATCAGAATTGTAAACATTGCGAAGAGAATGTCGTTTTGTTAATTTCTTATCAAAATCCCCGTTTTCTTCAACAAAAATATTTTCTTCAATTTCATAAAGATAATAGTTCTGTTCCTGTGTACTTTCACAGGTGTAATAATGGATACCGTGATTGATCATTCTTCCCGTTTCAAAGGTTTCAAAATCAATCTCTTGAACATCCAAAATAGCATCCTTTCGGTCATGCTTTACTCTAGGAATATCCCTTGCAATTTTAGCGGCTTCCTTTCCAGATTCGGCTTTTATAAAGAGATTTCCCCTATAGTAATTGTTCTTTCCAACATGTCCACATTTAGCTGTAACCTTAAAATACTTCATAATCAACTCCTTCTAACTCTCTACTTATAGATAAGTAAAGAATCCTTAAAAAGTTGACCAATATTAATTAAAAAAACTATTTCTTATATTTTATGCCCGAAATTCAACCTATTGCCGGATAGTTTTATGCACTACGGCGCTTTTTATCCTTTGTTACAGAATCATTAAATCTACTGTGCTCTACTTAAAAGAATAAAAATAAAACATCTTTGGCAAGTCCAATGCTCAACGGGGAGCCATCCACTGCACTAGCAACAATGGGTTCCCTACAAGGCGGATACTACCAGAAGAAGGCAAGCGAAATCATAACCACCCGTCAAACGGGTGGTTTGCACTTAGCCTATAAGGCTAGGGT
>CAVJSA010000079.1:0-7932 GCA_963651875.1 Lachnospiraceae bacterium
GATTTTTCCCCATTTTAACACCTCCGTGGGTGTCCTATTTTTGGGGGTCAGTTCAAACGCGGCTCTAGTTTACAAACATTTTCTAAAAAGATGTCGCATTTGTATTCAGCCTGTTTTTGGGCTTTGTTCAGGTTGTTAAAGAGTGTTTCAAGTTCCTTAAGCTGTTCACCTTTTTTACCAAAGCTCAAAACCTTTTGGGCAATCTTAAGCGAGTCTTCCATTTTTTCTTTATTAAACCATTTTGTTCCGTCAAAAACGTTTGCTCCGCTTAAGAGCCACTCATATTTCGAATTAACCAGCAGCGAAGCGATTTTCTGTGCGTCTGCCTGTGCAGTTGCAAGGATAAATGCTTTTTCAAAGTAAGCGTATGTTCCTGCTAAAACTTCTTCAATCTTGCGTTCTAAAGCCCATTTATGCGCAAAACCTTCTTTTGCCAGCGGAAGCACAAAGTAAAGAATCTGTTCTTTGAGCAGTTCTTTCTGGCGATTAACACAAAGTTCAGCCTTTTCTTGAGCAGTAAGCTTTTCTGCCGTTTTTACTGCAGTCAGTTTTACAGGAGCAATTTTCGGTTCTTTTATTGCCTTAAAAGCAAAAGCCTTTGCCTGCTTTGTTCTGGCAGTTTTTACCTCGTTTTTTAAAACCTTTGTTTTTGTCTTTTTAACTTCTTTTAATTCTTTTTGCTTTTGTTCGTATTCAAAAAGAGCTTCTTTTTCTGCAAACTCGTTTGCCGTTTCGTAAAAGTCAGTCAGTTCCTGTTCGAGTAAAGCTTTTAATTTAGAGGCAGTAAGTTTTTTTTCGTCGTTCTGCTCGTAAGTTTCCTGAGTTTTGTTTAACAGGGCTTCAAACTTTTCGTAAAGAGCCTTGTAGTGAATTTCCTGCCAGGTAACGGCCAGGTCTTTAGTTCCGCTGCCGTTTAAATATGTGCAGAGTTCTTCAAGAGAACCGTCTTTGTCCTTGTGCTCGTAAATATCTATAAAAACCTGGGTTTCAAAGCCGTTGAGCGAAGTAAACATTCCGTTTTCTGCAATTTCTTTTGACCGACGGATAAAAGTAAGGTTTGAACGCTGTTCCCTGAACGTTACAAACATTCCGTCTTCAGCTGTAAGTTCCAGACCTTGAGCAATCGTACGCGTTACGAGTCTTTTGTCATTTTCGTTTGAACTCAACTTTACCGCATAAGGGCACGACTGTTTTATCCAGCCACAGGCGCGTTCATATTTATTGTTGTAAAAGACAATGCTGCTTTCGCCTGCACATTTGTTTGAATATGCAAAAATGTTTTCGTTTACGCTTCCGTTGTTCCACACATCGTAGAATAAAAAGTTTTCAACACCGGCAAAAAGATAGCGCTTATTCAATAATGGAAAAATTTCGCGGTTGTGGCGTTCAATTAAGTATCCGTCCGGTTTTTCGTCGCGGTAGGCCTTCATGTATTCCATTCCGTATTTTTCTTCAAAACCTTCAATCTGACCGTGTCCAAACATCGGCAGACCCGGCATTGTAGACATAAGAGTACAGACGCCAAAATATTTGTCGCCCTTACCAAACTGGGCAACGGCGGTTTCTTCGTCCGGATTGTTCATAAAATTTACATAGCGCTTTAAAATCTGCGGATCAAAGACAATCGTATTTTTAATTGTTGAACGGTAACCGGCGTTGTCTTCTTTTTTGAGCATATTCATAAATGCAGAATTATAAACCCGGTGCATTCCAAGCGTTCTTGTAAAATATCCTTCCATCATCCAGAAAGCTTCGGCAAGTAAAAGAGTGTCCGGCACTTCCTGGGCAACTCTGTCTACAACTTCGCGCCAGAACTCATTTGGAATCTTTTTTTCAAATTCCTGGGCACTGAGAGCAAATTCGCTTCTTGTAGCAATATCTCCTCCTTTGCCTGGCTCCGGGTACCACAGACGCTTTATATGTTTTTTTGCAAGAACCATTGCCGCATCAAAGCGGATAATCGGAAAGTTTCTCGCAATTTTAAGAATTTCCTGAATTACTTCTTCGCGTGCCTGGGGATTTAAAAAGTCAATCTGCGCAGTGTCGTTCCATGGTAAGCCCGTTCCATCGTTGCCGTGGTAAATGTATCTTGTGTCTCCGGTTGCAGTGTCAACGCGCTTAAAAACAACAGAACAGTCATTTTTTGAGTAATAGTGGTCTTCAAGATAGATTGCAACCCTTGAGTCGTGGCTTAAATTTGGACCGTTAAAAGTGTAATGCGGAAAAGGATTGTCGCGTCTCTGCATAAAAAGTTCAGGCTTTTCTACAACCCATTTAGAATCCATTCCCGTGTGGTTTGGAACCATATCACTTGCAAGACGGATTCCACGCTGCCAGAGTCTTGTGCGTAAATTGTTCAGGGCGTCCCAGCCGCCAAGATTCTGTGCAATTTCGTAGTCTTCGAGAGAATAGGCACTCGCAGCCGCTTCCGGGTTTCCGCAAATCTGTTTTATCTTTTTACTTGCCTGCGAACGCTCCCAAAGACCAATCAGCCACAAACCGGTAAAGCCCTGGTCGCGCAGTAAATCAAGTTCTTCGTCCGGAATCTGGTCTAAGCGCGAAATTTCGCGTCCATATTTTTTAGAAAGCTGATACAACCAGACAAGAACGGTTTTTGCCATTAAAACAACGCGAGGCATCCATTCCTTGTCGTCGCTGAACCTTTCGTATTCCCTTAAAAGATAATCGTAATTAGGCGGACTCATGTCAGGGCTTCCGCCGTTGCCAGGCTTCCATTCAGGCTTCCATTCTTCTGCTAAGAGGTCGCTTCCGCCAAAAAGACGTTTTATCCAGAAATCTTCGCCTTCTCCGTCGCCAGGTAAAAAAAGTTCAGCCCAATGGAGGCGGACATAATTCAACTGTTCCTGCAGGTTGTCTGGTGCAAAACTTACCGGCTCTTTTAAGAAGGTAATTAAATCGTGTCCGTAAGTTCCAAAAAATGGCAGGCTCTTAAAATAAGCATCTACAGTATTCCATATTTGAGAATAAATTGAATTCTGAGCAAGAATAGAATCATCAAAAAGAGGAATAAACTGCCTAAAAGCCGGGTTTTCGTTACAAAGACGAAGCATAATCATTTCTTCGAGAGTCTGTTCCCGGTTTGTACGTACGCGGCCAGTTTTGCGTTCTGTCAGTTCTGTGTCTAAAAAATCCGTAATCGAACATTCACCTTTATAAACGCAGGTTGGAGGAAATTCCTTACAGAATTCAACAAGAAGGTTTTCAATCTGGTCAGTTCCAAATTTTCGGTTTAACTCTGCAAGCAAATCTGCAAAAGCTGAAGGAAACTTTCGTCTGCGGTAGGTGTAGCACGCAAGATGAAACACTTCGTCCAAAAGCCCCATCGCATTTAATGTTCCTGCACTTATCTGGTTTTGGTTTGTCGATTTTAAATATTCATTGAATTTTGCCTGAAAAGCACGGACAGCACTCAAGTTTGCAAGAATCACATTTCCACTGGAAGAATACAGTTGAGAGTCAAATTTGCAGTAATCGCGAATTTTTTTAGAAATATGAAATTCGTTGTAAGAAAAAGCCATTGGTGCCTCCAGATTTTTTAGTAGAACCTTTTAGTTCTCTCCATTATATCACGAAAAGCACGGCTTTTTTTTGAGTTCATTATATTTTATTTAAAAATCCATATTTCCAGTGCCAGACAGGTTTTGCAAGCGCGTTAGAAAAAGGCTGTTTTCTTTCAAAATCCGGCAGCCAGTCTGTGTCCGTCGTTAAATCCTGATAGAACAGATAGTCAAAATCAAAGGCATCGATCATGTCGCGCAAATCTTCGTCTTCCGTTTTATTTACAAGACGGTTTTCGATTGCAGAGAGAGCGGTTTTTCTTTTCTGCAGTTCCTGGTCGCTGCCCTTAAAAGGAACAGGCGTGTACTGACTCATCAACGAAATTACAGCTTTTTTGTCTGCATTTTGTTTTAACCACGAAAGCACATCAACAGTTTCTTCAAAACGACCAGGCAAAAACAAATGGCGGATTATTACGCCCTGGAGCATTTTAGTTTTTGTAATTCCATTTTTTTCTATATCAGTAAATTTTAAAGGCGCGTGTTCAATCATCCACAAAAGAGCTTTTTCAGCACTTTGCGGATAGTTTTCTGCAGCGCACAATTGTTTAGAAAGAGGCGCGCTCAGGGTTTTAAAATCCGGTAAAAAAACCGTAACTAAACCGTCGAGCAGATTAAGCATTTCTACACTGTCATAGCCTGAACTGTTCCAGCATACAGGCAAAGTAAGCCCACGTTTTTTTGCTTCTTCAAGATAAAGCGCAAGTTTTGGAATATGGTGGCTTGGAGTTACAAGATTAATGTTTTCTGCTCCGCTTTCCTGCAGGGCAAGACAGATTTCTGCAAATTCTTCTTTAGAAACTTCTTTGCCCATTTTCTGCTGGCTTATCTGATAATTCTGACAAAAAGCACAGCGCAGGTTGCAGCCAGTTAAAAAAATAGTACCGCTCCCACCGTGGACAGTAATCAGCGGTTCTTCGCCAAAGTGCAGGCAGGCAACTGAAACTCTAATTTTATCGTCTTCCAGACAAAAACCTGTATTTCCAGTTGTTCTGTTTATGCCACATTCTCTCGGGCACTGAACACAGTTAGAATACAGTTCAGAAACTCTTTTTTCGTCAATCATTTAACTTTACAGCGCACCATTATCAAGGATTATGCTCATTAAATTCTGCAAAGAATCCAAATCCAGATTTTCAGCCTCGTCATCGCAAAAATCTTTTAAAGTTTCCCAGTCGTCAGAACTAAAAATTGAATAATCTTCGTCTTCGTCCCCGTCCAGAAAATTCTGAAAAAGCGAAATCCTTGTAACATTTTCTTCCGAAGGTTCATTTTCTAAATCAGCCGAAGCCAAAACGTAGGTGTTAAGCCAGTAATCAGCAACGCTGCGGGCAAGTTCGCTCATATTGCGGTTGTTGTTTGCAAAAAGGTCAGCAATTTGCCGGCAGACTTTTTGACCATCGTAAGCTCCGCCATTTTCTGCACGGACATGTTTTTTTATTCTTTGAATATCAGCTGCAAATTTTGAACTGTCAGACATTTTTATTTTTCTCCCAAAATTTTTCTAAAATTTTTAATATTACGGGCGTTCCGGCGACAAGTCGCCGTCGGGCTATCCGTGGTTCCGCGCCAGGCGCTCCATAAAAAACGTCAAGCCGTTTTTTACGCCTCCGGCGCCCCTACTATCCCTAACGCTGAAAAGCGTTAGGCCGTGCGCAAAATGCGCACACGATAATAACGAGTTTGCGTTAGCAAACTCGCAGCCTGGCAACTTGTTGCCAGGCAAGCATCCCTAACGCGTGCGACATCCTGTCGCGCCACAAATTGCTGCGCAATTTGTGCGGGTATTCAGTCTTTAGTGCCGTCCCTGGCACGGATAGCTCTAAAGACTTTTTATACTAAAGTACTTTTAGCCATTGTTTTTCCAACAAAATATTATAGAAAAACCGTCATTAAACTTCAATAAAAACAAAAATGAGTGTATAATAGAATTATCTTTGGTTATTTCCAAAAATAGAAAAGAAAAATAAAATTCTTGACTTTGGGTATAAGGGAAGGTAAAATATTACTATGGACTTGAGAACAGTATTAACACCAGACACTGTAGAACTTCATCTGCAGGGTAAGACAAAAGAAGAAATTATTGACGAAATGCTTGAAATTTTAATCAAAGCAGGAAAGGTTACTGATAAAGCATCTGCCCGTGAATGTGTGCTTGATCGTGAACGCAAAATGTCTACAGGCATGAAACACGGAATCGCAATTCCACACGGAAAAACAGACACAGTTTCTGACCTTGTTGCTTGTATCGGTATTTCTGATAATCCGGTAGATTTTGATTCTTTAGATCAGGAACCATGCCGTATTTTTATTATGACACTTTCACCAGTTAACAAAACTGGTCCACATCTTCAGTTCCTGGCAGAAGTAAGCCTTTTGTTCAAAAGCGCAGAAAAACGTCAGCAGATCCTTAACACACAGGACAAGGCTGAAGTTATAAAAATCCTTACTGAATAGTTTTTTAGTAAGTAAAGAAAAGCTCTTGACTAATGGTCAGGGGCTTTTTTTGTTTAAGGCGATTTTTGTAAAGCCACCAAAGGCTGACACGGAGTTTAATATGAAATTTGAAAAACTGTTTGAATCAAAAAATCACAAATTGTACAAGGTTGACGGCGAAGAAGTTGCCGTAACTCCAGAAATGATTTTTCCTGTAAAATGGAGCGACGTAGAAGGGGCAGAAGAAGAATACAACGAAGATTTTCTTGCACATTTACGCGATGAATTAAAAGCTCTCGAAGAAAAAGGAAAATTTGTCTTTCTTGAACCTGTTTACGACAAAACAGCGACGCCCGGCCAGTTTAACAACGCAATGAAGCACACCGCCCGCCGTGTTAAAGACTGTAAGTCTGTTATTGGCATGGCATTGGTTGGCGAAGTTGCAAACGATGTAGATGTTTTAAATGACTTCCTTGAAAAAATTTCAGGAAAGCATCCGCAGTATGTATATTTTGCAAAAACACCATGTAATCCCGACGTAGTTTTGTATTAGCACAAATGGCGACGGCAATGACTCCCTTGTCAGCATTGGAATTTGATATTCGAACAATTAGAAAGGCGGGGTAATGTTTTAATAATTATAATTTGTTGTAAAATTCCGCATATATATGAAAACTTCGCAGATTATTACAATTTTTTCTAAAATCTCTAATTGAATTTAGTTTTTAATTATGTAACGATAAACTCATTATGAATACATATTCTGCAAAATTGTTAAGAGGGATTATTCCTGTCAGCGTTTTGTTTCTGGGTGTGTGTCTGCTGATTAATTTTTTTCTTCCAACTCAAGAGCCACAAACTGACTTAGACGATTACACGGCTCTGATTGATACCAGATATTCTGAAGAACTGGCAATTGAAACTGGATTTAAATCTGAATTTCCTGAATTTGCAAATGAAAATGACCGTGGACTAGAGCTTTACCGTCAGCCACAATCTCGTGCCGCTGTTGAGTGGTTTTATACTCAGGTTACAGGAAACCGCACCGTTGCCCTTGCAATCCTCGAAAATGCCGACAAAAACAACATTCCTTTGAGCCTGGCTTTTAGCCTTGCTTTTGTCGAAAGTCGTTTTAAGAGTAATGCTGTAAACAAAAATTCTAACTCCACTGTTGACCGGGGCTTGTTTCAGTTGAACAGTGCATCGTTCCCGCTTTTAACGGAAGAAGAATTTTTTGATCCACAGGTCAGTGCAAAGTACGGAATGATTCATTTAAGATGGTGTATGGATCTTGCCGGAAAAGGAAACGATGTAACGGCTCTGGCAATGTACAATGCCGGAACAAGCCGTGTAAAGGCAAACAAAACTCCACAGCATACGCTTAATTACGTTGCAAAGATTGGCACGTACCGCTCAAGGCTCGAAAACAAATTTAACAGCGATATTGCTGTGTTCTATAACGGCAGCAAGAGTACAAACGGCCTTGCAAAAAAATAGTTACCTGCTGACTGTGCCACGGACGGCACGCAAAGACAGTAGACCGCAAGAAATGCGTAGCATTTGTTGCCTGACAGGATGTCAGAAACAACCTCGTTATTAACGTGTGCGCAAAGTGCACTTTACTATAAAGATTTTATTCGACTGTTATTTGGTGCCAGGGAGGGCACTAAAGACTGAATACCCGCACAAATTGCACAGCAATTTGTGGCGCGACAGGATGTCGCACGCGTTAGGGATGCTTGCATGTCAAACTTGCGTTTGCCATGCTGCGAGTTTGTGTCTGTCGCCACAAACTCGTTATTAACGTGTGCGCAAAGTGCGCACGGCCTAAGCCTTTCGGCTTAGGAATTGTAGGGGCGCCGGAGGCGTTCTGCTGACTGTCTGTGTTCACTGTGTAAATGTCCAGCCGTCTGTTGTC
>CAVJSA010000080.1:0-7780 GCA_963651875.1 Lachnospiraceae bacterium
ATCTGCATATCAATTGCTACGATGTGGAAAAAGAATAAAATATTGTAAACAAAAAAGGCGGAGTGTAAAAGCTTCGCCTTTTTTTGATATGGGGGGGGGCAGTTCAAGTTTCCTTATTTTCTAAATAGCAAGCAGAAGTTGGTTTTCATCGATTTTTTGCTTTTTCAACATCTGCAACAGTTCTGTTCTGGTCTGCATTTTTATGATTCTGTTTAAATCATAGAATTCCTTTACATAGTCAGGAATGTTTCCCAGCCAGCACAGATTTTCCATTCTGATTTTTTCAATAGCCGTCTCAAGTCCTTCACGGAAAATTTGCTCATTTTGCACTCCTTGATGAGATACTGCGCATAGCGTGCCTTTTTCGACATTGCCAAAGGCATATTTATATGTTGAACGCTTTCCCCATAGAAGTGTCAAAATTACGCTCTCTCCGCATTCCTGCTGCCACCTTGAAGCGCATATCCTGGATTTCAAGACGTTAGCCTCGTTCAGACAAGACCAGCAGTTTTTGCTGTCCGCAGAAAAATCAGGGCTTGTAACTGCGTAAACTTTCTGATGAAGATTCTTGTCCGCAAGATTATTCAAAAGAAGCCTGTTCTGCTTTGAATCATGAATGAAATAATGAAGCACAACATTTTCTTTTGGAAAATCCGTAAGTTTTTGAGCAAGTTTTAAGTCGTCAGCCGGAACAAAAATCTTGCCAGTCAATTCAAAATGCTCATGAAGAAACTGTGGCGGTTCATCCTTCCCGCTGTAGAATTTTGAATAGTCAATAACGTCGTTTAGTGTCGCCATATTTTCCTCGCTAAGTTTTTATTTACAGGCTCAGGCAGAAGAAGCCGTGGCAGTTTCCAATAGTCACAGCAATACTCTGCAATTGTGCGACCGTCGTTTTTAAGGACAAATTCAAAAATAAGAGATGGCAAATCTGAATAATCAGTACGCGGTTCTGTTTCCCATATTGCGTTATAGCAATATTTTGGATCGGTTAAATCACGTTCATATATTGTCCAGATTTGCTTTTTGTTTACAAAATCAAAGGTTATAAAATATTCATAGCCTTTATGTGTAAACTCATAATGCATATTAAAAAGAATATTTGAATAAAGCTCCTGAATGCAACTTTCTTCAACATCCCATTTTTGCTGCATTGATGAGGCGTTTAGTTTGTCAATGAACTTTTTATCCTCTTGCGATAATTCTTCCACGCTGTAAAAAGAGGCGGAAGAACTGTCTATATTAAAAACTTTTCTAAAAATTCCAGTGTCTGTCATTTTAGTATTTCCTTTTGATACAATTCTTTTAGGTGATGTTTCAGAAAAAATTCTTTTATTCTTCTTACTCTGCTAAATTCCTTTTTCGTCAATGCCCTATAATTGCTTTCATCCCTCATGTGAATTTCATTTGGATCAATACTGTGAACATGGGGAAGAAGTTTGTGATGGGCTTGGATCAAATCAATTTCCTTATATTTTCTTCTGCTTCCATTAAAAAATGAAATAGATTGCAGGTCACCTTTTTTAGAAATAGTCGCATAAACTGCCCATTTTGAGTTTGACATTTCTGGAACTTTTATCGACTTTGCTGTGTCTTTTTGCATTACAAATCTTACATTGTTGTAACGCATAAGAGTTTTGTAATTGTAAATTGTAAAGCCACCGCTCTTGATGGCTTGTCCTCGTGATCCCATTTTTGAGTCCTCCTTTTAAATAACTTTGTATAGTAGATTTTTAAAGGAGCGTCGGATATTCTTGAACTTGTCTAGGGTTGTTGAATATCTTTCAGCATCTTTAAAAGTCCGCTGGTGTTTATGCATAGGCGGATTTTTTATTTTCCGCTAATACCCTTGTGCAAACCATCTGTCACGCTCTTTCTGCAGTTCTTCTTCATAACGAAATTCTTCCTCATAGCTTTTTTGGCTTGGAGCGATCCTTTTTATAAAATTTGTGAATTTCAGCAAAACCGCATTGTCTAAAGACTTGTCTTTATTCCAGTAAGAAACGTATTTCTGAGAATTCCGTCGCAAGGTTTTTATACGTATTTCAGCAGCCGCCTCCGACACTCCAAAAGTAGCCTTTAAAAATTCTTTTGTTATGTAACAGCCAAGAGACTTAAGACGGTTTATTACGGTTTTCGGCATTAAAAGGCATGCAGCAAAATAATTTGCCTCAGCCTCGCTTTGTTCGTAAAGCTGGGTGAATCTTGAATCTTTTTTCTTTCTGTATTCTGTAATCTGCTCAATGTCGTGTCCCAGCACAATATGACCGATTTCATGCGCTATGCTGAATGCAAGCCGGACAGAAGGCATGTCCTAATTATAGAAAATAATGTATCTTCCGCAATTTTCAATAGTTTCCGCGTCTTTTGAGTTGACAACATCTTCTGCTTTCTGCCTATGTTCTTCTATCCATGAAAACGGCACCAGCTTTATTGCAATCTCTTTTCCAATCTCGTCTACTAGAGAAAAACAGCCAAAAGGAAAATCCTTTATTATGCGGGATTTTATTAAAATCTCGTTAACTAGCTCTTTTATATTTGTCTTGTAATCTGTTGAAAAATCGTCGCCCACTATTCTCCTCCAAATGCTTCTGAAAATGCGAGACGTAAAATGCCTTCCGCACGCTCAAGGTCTTTTTCATCAAGCTTGCTTAGTCCTCTTTGAATCGAGTTTATTTTTGCATTTGAAACATTCACTTCTCCTATGCCCAATAAATAGTCTGTTGTTGTTCCAAGCACATCACAGATTTTTTCAAGGGTTTCTTTTCTTGGAACAACTCCCCTTGTCTCCCACATTGCAACTCCGCTTTTTGTTACTCCAGCCTTATCGGCAAGAGCTTCCTGAGAAAGTTTTTTAGACTCTCGCAGCTCGCGGATTCTTTCCATAAATTTCTCGTTCCCCATCTCTTTTCCTTGTCTTTAAAGAAAATAAATCAAAATATTCAAATATTTTGAACCTACACACAAAATACAACAGTCAAACCAGGAGGTCAAGAACAAAAATCAAAAAGTTCAATAAAATTTAACTAATACGGTAAAATGAAGACGATTACTGCATTAAAAGGGTGATGATTAGCGCACTAATTAAAGGGCATTTACTGCGCTGATGGGGAAGCGTTTAATGCGGGAATTACACGCGGTATTTAAAGGATGATTTTTTGTAAGAATTATGCTACCTTATAGAAGAATATATTTGGAGGCGCAATATGTGCAAAAAAGCCGAGATGGAATTTTCAGTTTTTATGATACATCAGCTTGCTAAAAAATGGCATATGACACCTACCGATGTTTATCATACATTGAACAAAACGAAAATACTCGACGACTATATCATAAAATATTACGATGTGCTTCATACACAGGGAGAAAAGGCTTTAGCCGAAGATATTTCAGGTTTTGTGCGTGAAAAAGGAATTGCTGTATGACAGTTTTTCACGGTTCCAACAAGGAAATTCAGGCTCCTGATGTTTCTTTTTCTAAAAACTATTTAGATTTTGGAAAAGGATTTTATGTAACTACTTATCAGAATCAGGCTGAAAAATGGGCTCTTAGAAAAGCTGCCCGGTATAACGGAAGACCAACCGTAAATATTTATACGCTGACTGAAGATTTTTCACAATGCAGAATTTTAAGGTTCAACAATGAGAATGAAAAATGGCTTGATTTTGTATGTTCATGCAGAAAGGGCGACAATCTGAATAAAGCCTATGATGTAATAATTGGAAATGTTGCCGATGACGATGTATTTAAAACAGTGGATATGTATTTCCGGGGTTTATGGGATAAAAAAAGAACCATAGAGGAATTGAGATATTATAAAATGAATGATCAGATCTGCATCGTAAATCAGGAAGTTCTTCCTGCTGTTCTGAAATTTGAAAAATCCTATGTGGTTGAAAATAAATGATAAATTCAAAAGATTTAAGTGAAATTTATAAGCAAAATCTCGAAACAGATATTATTAATTATCTTGCTGCAACATTAAAAATCGATTTGCGGGAGGCCATGGATAAATACTATTCCAGCAAACTGGCAAAACAGATTGAATCGGGTGAAAATGGAGTAGAAAACCTGGACTACAAAAATCTGGCAGAAGATTTAATCGAAAATGAATTATCTGATTGATTCATTCTAAAGAAACTTAGGAATAAATAAACAAATTGTTTCAGTAGCTACGGTTTCTTGTAAAGTCAAGACTTCGTATATAATATTTCTCTAGATTGGAATTCAGAATGTGCAGTAAATACTCATAGGCAGGAACAATCATCGAACACGGCTCATTTATGAACATTCCTTCAAAAACAACGGCATAAACTGCCCTTTACTTCTGATTTCTCTACATAATCTTTAGCTAAAAAAATGAACAGACATTGAAAAACTACTCAAACTCTGTCAAAGGAAATCTTTCTTCAACCATTTCCTTTAGTTTTACAGAAACTTCCTCGTCAAAGAAGTTCCGCACTTCCCTGCGGCTTTGGCTGGCATTCCTCAAAAACAAGTCCGCTGGATGTATTTCAAGCGCATAGGCTATTTTTAGAATCAGTTCAAAAGAAGGAAAATGCTTTCTTGATTCAATTCCGCCTATTGTGCTTTTTCCACATTCACAGATTCCTGAAAGTTCCAGCTGAGACATTTCTTTCTGGTTTCTGTAAAAAATCAAATTATCAACAAAATCATTTTCATACCCATTCATAAAGAAAAGATATTCGACTTTTTTAATTGAAAAGTTTTATAAATAGACCGATACTATAGTAAAGGTTTGTTTAATAGACTTTTTATTATAAAAATACGATGTGGCAAACTTTTTATTTTTATGTCATTTTTAGATTTTTCCGCATCTACTTTGGAGCAACAATCCGTTATCCTCACCACCGAACAGCCACTTCTTGTAATTGCGGGACCTGGAGCAGGAAAGACAAAAACGCTTGTGGACAGAGTGATTCATCTTGTTGCTGATTTGGGAATTCCGGCATCCAGTATTTTTGTGGCGACTTTTACCGAAAAAGCGGCAAAGGAACTTGTGAGCCGCATCTCATCTCTTGCCCATGAAGTTGGAGTGGCAATCAATATTTCTGATATGTATATTGGCACGCTCCACTCAATTTTTCTGAACATTCTTGAAGAATACCGTGCTCACACAACGCTAAAAAGAAACTACCGCGTGCTTGATGACTTTGAAAAGCAGTATCTTATTTTTCAGAATTCAGAACGGTTCAATAAAATAGAAAATCTTGACTCTCTTGTAAGCGGACATTTCGGCTGGAATTTTGCAAAAGAAATCGCTTCTCTTGTAAGCCGGCCAAGTGAAGAAAATCTTAATCTGGAAAAGCTGTCAAACTGCACAGGAAGCAGAACGCTTCCAGTTCTTTCCGCGATTACCAAAGAATACAGGGAGCTTCTTTCAGAACACAATGCGCTGGATTTTTCCCTGATTCAGACGATGATGTGGGAACTTTTAAAAGACGATTTTGTCTTGAATGATTTGCGCAGAAAAATCCAATATCTGATGATAGACGAGTACCAGGACACAAACCGTATTCAAGAGCAGATCCTTTTAAAACTTGCGACGCCTAAAAACAGAATCTGTGTTGTGGGCGATGACGACCAGGCTTTGTATCGTTTCCGTGGCGCAACGGTAGAAAATATTTTGCGTTTTCAGGAAAATTTTTCAAAAGGTGAATGTAAAAAAATCGAGCTGAACAGGAATTTCCGCTCGCACAAAGACATCATCAGTTTCTACAACAAATATATGAAAACCCCGTGGCTTGCTGAAGATAAGGACGGCGGCTCAGGCGACTGGCAAGGAGAAAACGGAGAAGTTTTCCGCTATGACAAGACGATTCTTCATGCAAAAAACACAACAGCGGAACAGGAGAATTATCCCGGAGTAGTCCGCGTTATGGGAGACGCAAAAGTTGAAGCATGGTGCAAGGAAGTTTTTGATTTTATCACTATGCTTCGTCAAAAAAACATTCTAAAGAACTACAATCAGATTGCAGTCCTTTCATATTCTGTAAAAAATGACAACACACGTTTTCTTGCGCAATATCTTGAAGAACACGGAATCCCTACATTCAGTCCCAGAAGCGATATGTTTTTTGAGCGTAAAGAAATCCGTCTTGCAGTGGGCTTTTATATGTTCATCTTTCCAAATCTGATTGAGAAAGTCTTAAAGCCAAAATCAGACAGCCGAAAACAAGATGATATTTATTCATATTATGAGAACTGTTCAAGATTTTTTGGAAATGAAATAAGAAAAGACCGGGAAAAACACAAAAACCTTCTGATTTTTGCGACGCAGAAATTCAAGGAACTTAATAACCTTACCCGAAACACCGACTACGCATTTGCGGATTTGTTCTATCAGCTTTTGCAGTTTCCGCTATTCAAGGAACTTCTTGATGTGGAACTTGATTCTGGTGTGCAAGATTTGCGTCCCTGCTACAATCTTGCAAAGTTCAGCCAGCTTTTGACACGTTTTGAAGCGATGTTCAATGTGAATGTCTTCATCTCTGAAAAAAAGAACCTGCATTGGGTGCTGAAGCAGTTTTTTGGAAACTACCTTCATTTTCTGTATGACGGCGGACTTGAAGAATACGAAGACTTTGACATGGCAACTCCAAGCGGCTGTATAAGCTTTATGACAATCCACCAGTCAAAAGGATTACAATTTCCGATAACTGTTGTAACTTCTCTTAGCAGAACTCCGCGCAAGAATTTTGACACGCTTGATGAGGACATAGCAAATTTCTATCACCGAGAAACACCGTGGGAGCCGCTCAACCGCACAAAGTATTTTGACTTCTGGCGACTTTATTACACAGCATTCAGCCGAGCACAGAGTTTGCTTGTATTGAGCGATTTGGATACGAACCGAGGCGAACGCGCGGAACGGCAGAGAAATTGCCCTTCAAAATATTTTGATGCATTGTATAACGATGTTCCGGACTGGGAAGAGCTTTTTAAAGCAGGAAACACAACTCCAGTTTTGGAAGAAGTGAAACCAAGCGACATAAAACACGAATACTCTTTTACGAGCCACATTCTTTTGTATGAAGCCTGCCCTTTGCAGTACAAGTTTTACAGAGAACTGGAATTTATGCCGGTGCGCAACAACTCGTTTCTGTTCGGAACACTTGTCCATCAGACAATCGAGGATATTCACAGGACAGTTCTTGAAGGCAGGGCAGACGAAATCAACAAAGAAAAAATTGACTCTTATCTGGCAGAGAACTACCGGCAGATTTCAAAAGCACAGAACGCATATTTTTCAGAAAGCAGTTTAAAAGTTGTGCGAAAGAATATTCAGAATTATGTGGATTATGCAAAAGCCGACTGGCAGAAAGTAAAAGAGGCGGAAGTTCCTGTTACTCTCCAAAAGGAAGACTACATTCTTGAAGGAAAAATCGACCTTGTGCGCGGCTCGGACGACACTTATGAAATTCTTGATTTTAAGACCGGCAAAAAGCCTGACGTGAACGATGCGGAAAGTAAAGAACGCCTTACGCAATACCGCCGCCAGCTTGAAATTTACGCAAAGATTATCCATGAGCGTACTGGAAAGGAAATCAGCCGGCTGAACCTATTCTACACAGGCACAAGCGATGAAAATCCGGTAATCAGCTACAGATATGAAAACACCTCCGTGGAAAAAACAATCAATGAAGTGGACGAGGTCGTCCACAAAATAGAACGAAAAGATTTTGCAATCAGAAAAAGATGCACCCCCGCCCAGTGCGCCGAGTGCGACTTCAGATTCTATTGCGGAAAAAACATTTAA
>CAVJSA010000081.1:0-7705 GCA_963651875.1 Lachnospiraceae bacterium
AATAACGAGTTTACGAAGTAAACTCGCAGCGTAGCAGTCGCCAGACTGATACGCAAAAATCCTTTACGCGAAGCGTAAAGCCGTGCGCTCCTAGCGCACACGTAAAATAACGAGTTTACGAAGTAAACTCGCAGCGTAGCAGTCGCCAGACTGATACGCAAAAATCCTTTACGCGAAGCGTAAAGCCGTGCGCTCCTAGCGCACACGTAAAATAACGAGTTTACGAAGTAAACTCGCAGCGTAGCAGTCGTCAGACTGATACGCAAAAATACTTTTTAGCCCCATCAACTTTCTTTACGCTTTTAGTTCAACCTTTAAAATTATATATTTTTCTGTACAACTTCTGCAGTTCAACTTTTGTCATTCGATTATTTTACACAAAAGCACAAGGCTATTCAATTCAATGTATTCAAAAGACAAAAATAACGCTACCATATAGAAAAAACGAGGTAAAAATGCTCAGTTACGTTCACGCTTTTCATGCAGGAAACTATGCAGACATCTTAAAACACTGTGTTTTTGTTTTTACGCTTGAACACCTTTTAAAAAAAGATAAACCCTTTACGGTAATCGATACACATTCAGGCAGTGGAAAATACAATCTTACAGACGAACGCCTTGTAAAAACCCAGGAAGCCGAAAACGGAATAAAAAAACTGCTTCAAAAAGACAATAATGCACTAAACGAAATTTTCGGAAATCACTTTGCCCAAATTTTAGAAAACTACATTACAAAAAATGAATATCCAGGTAGCCCGGAAATTGCCCGCGTTCTTTTAAGAAAACAAGACCGGCTTATATTAAACGAACTTCATCCAAAAGTTATAGAAGAATTAAAACAGAATATGTCTTTTGCCAAACAAAACAAAGACAATTCACCACAAATTCAAATAAATTCAAAAGATGCAAAAATAATGCTAAATGCAGCCGTTCCGCCACAGATAAAAAGAGGCTGCGTAATAATTGACCCAAGCTACGAAGACAAAAATGAGTACGAGCAGACTGCAAAAATGTTTATAAACGCCTGCAAAAAATGGTCAACGCCGACATATTTAATATGGTATCCGCTTTTAAGCGACAGAGAAACGGAAATTGCACTTTTTAAGCAAAACATAATTGCAACTGTCGAAAAAACAAATAACACGGCTGACGAAAAATACCTTTCTTTTGAAATTCAACTAAAGCAAAAAGAAGAACTTTCAGGCATTTCTAAAATGTACGGTAGTGGAATGGTAGTTATAAATCCGCCTTTTGGCTTAAAAGAAAAAATGCAGCAGATTCTTCCGTTATTAGAAAAACTGCTAAGATAACTAAAACCACCAGCGTGCGCCTGTCGAAAATACAAAACACAGTGGGCGCACAAAAGGCTTTAAGCCGTCGTCATTTTCTAAGCCAAGATATGGATTCCACGCGCCCTGCCAGTAAAGTTCAAGATTTCTGTTATCGAGCAAAAACCAGTCAATTCCGCCACCAGCGCGCGCCCCAGTTCCAATTGAAAAATCGTTAAAACCAGCGCCACCACTGATTCCCCAGAATAAATAATAACTAACTTCTTTTGACAAAGGCTCGTTTACAAACCAGTTGTCGGCAGTAACTACAAAGGAAGAATCAAAAAGCCAGGCATTAGCAGCAAAACACCAGGGACTTTCGTCAGTGCGCAAAGTTACGTTAAGCGATTTTCTAAAATAAGGCTTATAAAAAATTTCAGACTCAAAACAAAGGTCAGAGCCAACAGAAAACCTCGCATTAGAAGAAAGAGCAAAGGACGGCAAAAAAGAAAAAATAAAAAGAAAAGAAAAAACAAAAAAACAGCGTTTCATGCTGTTAGTGTAGCAGATTGAGAGATTTTTTTGAATCAGGAGAAAGGGGGAACAGTAAACGGCCTTCTCCAAAGTATAAAAATTGACTTTTACATTTCCGCACTATATATTTTGGATAGAAGATTTTTTGTAATAAGGAGGCATACGATGACGACAATAAATATCAGCATAGACGATTCTCTTGCAAGACAATTCAACGAAAACTGTTCTAAAAAAGGTGTGTCTATGCAGGATGCGCTTCTTGCATTCATCAAAAAATCCAGTAGGAATTTCACTCTGCCTAATTTCTTTAAGAAAACAACTCTTCAAGAGGGAAAAGAAGCTTTTTATAAACTCAGAAAACAAGCACAGCAAAGCGGACAAGCTTTTTCCGAAGAAGACATTGAAAATATAATCGCAGAAGTTCGGGCAGAAGGCTAAATGAAGAAACAAAAATTTTATGCCGTTATTGACACAAACATTTTGGTTTCTGCCATGTGGAGTAAAAATCCCGTCTCCCCTACCTTTAGAATTATAGATTTTGTTTTCAGCGGAAAAATAGTTCCCATAATTCACAAAAAAATTCTTGAAGAATACAACAGAGTGTTTAGGTACAAAAAATTTAAATTCAGCGAGTTTGAAATCGAAAAAATTGTAAACACGTTCAAAGATAATGGAATAAAAAAACGTCAGATTCATTCTGCTGAAACTTTCCCAGATGAAACAGACCGTATTTTTTATGAAGTTGCCCTTAATGCAAGAAATAATTTTGACGCAAAACTTGTAACTGGAAACGCAAAGCATTTTCCATCAAAGCCGTTTGTGGTTTCTGCTAGAGAAATGATGGAGATTGTAGAAAACGGTTAAGTGCAGATTTTCTAAGTTTTATTCATGGAAGAAATATATTCTTGCTTGGGAAATAATTCGTTGGATGAAAACAATTTTTCTAAATCTTCTGTTGCTTGGACAAAAGAAGATTTAGAAAAAAATGAATTAAATACATTTAAAACTATTACAGCGATAAATAACAGAGTTCCAACTATAAAATGTGCCGTCAACTTTTTTACAATTTTTATCCTTGTAAAAATCAAGTCGAATATGGAAAATAAAACCGAGCTAAAAAATAAACTTCTTAGAAACCACGTTGCGCCGCCAAGTTGGGTATTACCAACGAAACATAGATTCAAAATAATTCTTTTTATAAAATCACCGGTCGCATAATAATCATTAACAGCAGAATCCGGATAATATAATAATATCTCTGGATTATTTGTATAAAATCCGATTTTAATGAATAAATTATAAAAAGCAATAAAAAATAAATTTGTCAGAACATATGGAATATACAGAGAATAAATTTTTTATATATAAAAACCCTTAATTCTGCAAAAGAATGGCATTCTTTTATAAAAAGCCCGGAAATCATAAAGAACACAGGCATATTAAAAACATGAATAAAAGAAGAACCTTTTATACCGACATGAAACCAAACCATCATTACAATCAAGAGGAATTTCATTATATCAATTGTATTATCACGTATTTTTTCCATATCTATCTCCCATGATTTAGCCTTTTATAATCAGCTTTTTATAAAGGCTTGGAAATCTTGTCTTTAAAAAGCGTATTATTTTATCTTTTGAAGAAAGATTATCTCTCCAAGATGAATCACACCAATGCATTGAATATGAATCTTTTGTTTTAGTCGCAATATCACCGGCAAAAACAGAAGAATCAAAAATTTTAATGTTCCCATCCAAAGATTGTTCTTTATCAAAAAACTTGAAACCGCGCTTTTCAAGCAAATTTGCCATAATTGCAGGATTTATTAAATCTTGAAACAAACTGCCGTCTTCTTTTATAAAATGCCTTTCTCCAAAGAAATCCATACATTCTTTTATAAAACTATTGCCTTTACTAGCGCCGATTAAAGCGGCAAGCAAGCCCAACCCGCCAACAGAATCAAGACCTGAAAGCTTATTTCCGTTTTTATCAATCCAATTTATTCCAAACTGACTGTATAATTTTGGATGAAACTCAACAGACGTAAAAAAATCATATTTTAAGAATTCATCGAACGGCTTGAATATCTGAACATCAGTATCCATATATACCCCGCCATATTCATACAAAGCATAATGCCTGATATAATCGCTTGCTAAAGACCATTTTTTCTTTTCCACAGCTTCTTTTGTCCAAGCAACAGAGGATAAATCAAAATTGTTTTCATCCCAACAGATTATTTCCCAGTCAGGCATATGTTTTTTCCAAGAATCGATACATTTTCTCGCAGACGGTGTTAATTTTCCGCTGTCCAAGCAAACATAATGAATTATTTTAGGTATCATCTGTTTTCTATATTTTTATCTTTTATTTTCCACCAGCATTCTTACAATTCCATTCACAAGAAGATTCACTCTATAATATATCTTGTAAAACAAAGTGTTCTGTGATTTTTGCGACACATCAGTAGAAGCATTGCCAATGTTGCGTCTGTGCAAAACTAGCGACTCATCAACAAAGCAGTAGCTGTGCATAAACTCGGCAAGGATTCCTGCCCACAGATCATGGGAAACTATGCTTTTAGGAATGGGCAGAAACTTATCTATAAGTTTCCTGCTCATTCCTAAAAGGCATCCCCTCGCTCTAAAGCTCAGGATGCCTTTTTGGAGCGGATTCTTCAAATAAAGTTTTTCCATTAAAACATTATCGTTACCGTCTATTGTACTTGCATTGCACATGACCAAATCGTATTTTTTAAGATACTGCATCATTGTGCTGATTTTGTTTTCTTTCCAGACATCATCTTGATCTGCAAAGAAAATATAGTCGCCAACGCTGTTTTTGATTGCGTTCTCGAAGTTATTTGTTATGTTTTTTTCTTTTCCGTGACGTGTTTTCAGAAGTTTTTTATTAGGCTCAAATTCATAAAGTTTTATTCTGCTGTCACCGAACGAATTTATAATTTCAACCGTCTTATCTGTAGAAAAGTTGTCAGAAATCACAAGTTCGTCATCTTCCCCAAGTTGAACCAGAATTGACTCAATCTGCCTTCTTATCCATTTTTCGCCGTTGTAAGTTGCCATGCAAACAGAAATCATATTTTTCCCTCACTGATTATGTTTTTATGCACAAGAAGTTGAACCAAATCTTTGCAGTTATTTTTTGATTGGCCGCACGCCAAAGTTCGTATTGCCATTCTTTGCTCCGCAAATGAATCTTTTTTAAGCGCATCATCTAAGTTTTCAAGAAATTCTCTCTGGCTTTTCGGCTTATAGCCTACGGCAAATTTGTTAAAATCGACTGCAAGCCCAATTTCCTTTTCATATTCTTCAAAATCATACATAAAAAAGAAAAGCGAACGGTCAAGAATCATAAAGTCATAAAATATAGAAGAATAATCAGTTATTAGCATATCAAAATTCGGAAGGTAGTCATTTATATCAGGAAACTGAGTGCCTGAAAAAACAGTCACGCAATTTAAATTTCTGATTTCAGCAGGAATAGTGTTTTCAAACCGCGGATGAATCCGCACATAAAATTTGATATGCTGTCTGTTGCAATAATCTTCAAGCAAGTTCTTGTCAAAATCTGCAAAAGGAAAAAGCGTTGTATCTGAATACTGCCGCCAAGTAGGAGCATATAAAACCGCAATTTCATCTGCTTCTTTTTGTATTTTTACATATTCATTTCTTAAAAGCGGGTCAAAACGCGGAAAGCCTGAAACAAGCATTTGCTTTTCCGAGATTCCAAAATGAGAAGCAACAACTTTTGTAAATTCAGGACAAGGTGTAAGAGCATAACTCAAATTTGTGTGTATAATAAAATAATAGAACCGTTTTAATATTGAAACGTGTTTTTCTGCAAGCCCTGCCTGTTTGCTGGTTACACCATGTGTTAAAAGCACAATTCTACGCCTAAATTTTAAGAAAACACCGCTTACAGGAAGTTCCAACGCGTTTAAAATCCAAGTTTTTGCAGAAAGCGCATAAAACATACCGCGCAATGAATTCGTTTCTATAAAATAATCTCCATATCTTTGGATAAGTTTCTGCCGGAATACATCATCGTTTACCACATATTTTGCAGTCAAATATGGGCAGTTTTTTATCATGTATTCAAACAGAAATTTTGTATTGTCGCTGAACTGTCTGTTATGAAAGGAATTCAATACGACAAGATTTTTCTTTCTTGGCAGGAACAAAGTCACAAGCGATGGTATAAAACCTTTTAAGAGCAAGTTAAGACGACTCTTGTTGTATTTTGATGCGTTAGTCATTTTGTTGCTCCGAGCAGACTGGAATACAACTCTATATGTTGGTCAGAACTTTTTTTCCACGAAAAAAGTTTTGTTCTTTCAAGCCCTCTATCAATCATTTGTTTTTTCAAGTTGGAATCTTTTAAATAGCTTTCCATGGACGAAACCATATTTTCTATAGAGTTCGGATCAAAATATAAGGCGGAATTTCCTGCAATTTCTGGGAAACAACTTGTATTTGAACAAACAACAGGGCAAGAACAGGACATTGCCTCTAACAGAGGAAAGCCAAAGCCCTCGGCAAAAGAAGGAAATATAAATAATTCTGCGTTGCTGTAAAGATTTATTAATTCTTTTTCAGAAGCCGCTTTATGGATTACTCTTTTCTGTATTCCAAGTTGTTGAAATAACTCCAGTTCATTTTTTGAAAAATCATCTCTTGTGCAGACCAAATGTAAATCTTCATATTTTTCAGAAAGAATTGAAAACGCCTTTGCAGCATTCAGAAAATTTTTATATTCAGCACCTCTATAACCAACAAACAAAATATATGGTTCTTTTATTAACCTTGCTTCTTCGATTTTCCTTAGATTTTTATCTATTCCGTGATATATGACCGTTATCTTTTCTTCTGGAATATTCAGATACTGAACCAAATCTCTCTTTGTGTTTTGAGAAACAGCAATCAAGTGATCTGATTTTTTTGCACAGGCAATCTGACCGTGCTTTAATTCTTCGGCTCGTTTAGAAGAAAACAAATCAGGGCGTGAAAAGAAATTCAAATCATGTATTGTTGAAACCAATATTTCATTCTTTCTGAATGGAAATAAATAAGGATCATAATGAGTTAAGTGAACAATATCATATTTTCGCGAAAGCAATTGTCTTATAGAATTAGGCTTATTTATTACTGAAATTAACCTGTATTTTCCTCGGAAGTTTACATTATTAAAAATAAACTTAATAGGAAGATTAAAATCTTTCAAATATTCATTAACTGAATACTTCATTGCAATATCAAAATACTCTGGGTTTTCTTTTACAACTTCATAAAAATATCGTGAAACACCGCCAAATCTTTCTACAAAACCTTTATGGTCAAGCATAATTTTCATAAATCACCTCAACAAATCCATGTTATTCAATAAAGTTCTTTTTCGAACTTCGATAGACTGAATTCCGAAAATCAAATTGTCGTAATATGTGATTATGTTATTGTTGTCTTTTATGATTTTTAGAAATCCAATCAACAGAATAAAATAAATATAAAATATTTTTTTTCCGCGCCCTTTTATTGTCTGATAGATATTTGGAATCAACACCCAATAACTGCATACAAATAAAAGAGGTAGCCGTTGGACCAAAATATACATTTCAGAGCCAAACAACCATGTAAAGAAATACAAATATGCAAGATTTACAATTGGGAGGAGATTTGAATTTTTCTCTAGCAATTTATCTTGAGTTTTATACAAAGCAACAAAATTTATAGAACGTTCAATAAAACCTATTGATAAACCATAAGCACTAGAAAAAGTATCGCTTGATAAATAACCTAAAATCTTTCGAGTGGCTGTATTTGCAAAAGGAGATACTAGGATTTGTAATAATGATGCCAGCCAACGTATTTTTAACAAATAAAAAACAA
>CAVJSA010000082.1:0-7648 GCA_963651875.1 Lachnospiraceae bacterium
ATTTTTGCGTATCAGTCTGACGACTGCTACGCTGCGAGTTTACTTCGTAAACTCGTTATTTTACGTGTGCGCTAGGAGCGCACGGCTTTACGCTTCGCGTAAAGGATTTTTGCGTATCAGTCTGGCGACTGCTACGCTGCGAGTTTACTTCGTAAACTCGTTATTTTACGTGTGCGCTATTGAGCGCACGGCTTTACGCTTCGCGTAAAGGATTGGAGCAGCGCCGCAGGCGTTGTTTTGACAGAATGGCAAAACAATGGAGCGCGTAAGTCGCGGAACTGCGGAAAGCCTGACCCTTTGAGCGTATGCGAAAAGGGGTACGCCCAAAAAGAATATAAAAAAAGGAATATAAAATGAATAAAGCACTTGAAAATTTAAAGGCACGTGGTTTTTTTGCACAGTGCACTGACGAACAGGGTCTTTCTGATTTAATGGATAAAGGTCCTGTTACTTTTTATGTTGGTTGTGATCCGACAGGACCTTCGCTTCATATTGGACACATGGTTCCGTTTTTTGCACTTCGCCATCTGCGTAATGCAGGTCACCACGGAATTGCCTTGATTGGTGGTGGAACGGCTCGCATTGGAGATCCTTCTGGTAAGACTGAAATGCGCAAAATGATTTCGTATGAACAGATTGACGCTAACGTAGAAAGCATTAAGGCTCAGCTCGACAGATTTATCGGTTTTGACAACGAAACTGCTTTTAGCGAAAACAATAAAAACTGGCTTGCCGACTTAAATTACATAGACTTTTTGCGTGACATAGGTTCCTGTTTTTCTGTAAACAAAATGCTCACTTTTGAAGCTTACAAACAGCGTCTTGAACGTGGACTTTCGTTTATTGAATTTAACTATCAGCTTTTGCAGGCTTACGATTTTTACTGTCTGCATCAGCGTCATAATGTTGTTTTGCAGATTGGTGGAGACGACCAGTGGGGAAACATTACTGCCGGCGTTGATTTGATTCGCCGTAAACTTGGTGGAACTACTGAACTTAACGCTCAGCACCAGGCTTATGGTCTTACTTTCCCTTTAATTACCCGCTCGGACGGCAAAAAAATGGGTAAGACAGAAAAAGGCGCAATCTTCTTGGATCCGGCTCTTACTTCTGTTTTTGATTTCTTCCAGTATTGGCGCAATGTTGCTGATCCTGATGTTGAAAAATTCTTTAAGCTCTTTACTTTCCTTCCGCTCGAAGAGATTTCTGAAATTTGTTCTGGCAATATTAACGAAGCTAAAGAAAGACTTGCTTATGAAGTAACGTCGATTATTCACGGTAAAGAAGAAGCTGATAAGGCTCTTGCCGGTGCAAAGGCTGCTTTTAGTGGAGAAGGCGACAAGTCGCAGATGCCGACTGTTGAATTTGCTAAAAGTGAACTTGAACAGGGAATCGGTCTTTTAAATCTTTTTACTTCTGCAAAACTTACTGCAAGTAATGGAGATGCCCGCCGTCTTGTTCAGCAGAATGGTGCTTTTGTAAACTCAAAAGCTGTTACAGACGTAAAATACACTGTAACTCCAGCCGACCTTGACAGTGACGGCGAACTTGTTTTGCGTGCCGGAAAGAAAAAGTTCTGTCGCGTTGTGTTTAAGTAGAACATAAGACAGTTTTAAAATAAAAGTCCCCTGCATTTTGCCTGTAATTTTTGAAGTAAAGTGCAGGGGATTTTTTTTTGTCTTTAAGTGAAAAGACGCTGTTTTTCTGTGTTTGCAGAAACCGCCGGAAGTCAGCGCACGTGCCAGAACTGCCGGGCGGGACGTGGTATAACTGTCACTCGATGCGACGAATGACTGCAACCGGCTTGAGAATAAAGCTAGTCCATTAAATAGTTGAATGCCGGAGCAACGCCGTTTTCGTCTAAGCTGTCCTGGTTGCCTGCGATATTTGAATCAAATACGCCGTAGTCGCTTCCTTGTGGTGCGCGGTTTAAGTCAAACGAAAGAGTTGAGTTGTCGCGGATTATAAGTTCGCTTGCAAATCCTGCTTTGTATAATTCTTTTTCGAGGCGGTAGATTCCGAGCGTGCGTCCTGAGTTTGAACTTGAATGAACTGTGCAAACCTGGGTTGGTTGAGTCCCTTCTAAATACCAGGCTGTTACGCTGTTGTTGCCACATTCCGGAGTTAAGATTCCGCCACTGATTGAACAAACTGTAGCTTCGATTACACCGGTTGCAGGTTTTGTAAAATCTTTCATTGGCAGCCCAGTGTGAATTTTTCTCATGTAGTCTGCCCAGGCGTAGCCTGAAAGTGTTGAACCTGTAAGCTGTAAACCAAGCGACTGTCCCGGCTTGTCAAATCCAAACCAGAAAACAGATGTGTAATATGGAGTAAAGCCGACTGCCCAGGCATCTGCCCAGTTTTGTGTTGTTCCTGTTTTTCCTGCTGCTGGAATCTGATACTGTTTTCCGTTTTCGTCGCGGTAGCGTAGTTTTGTTCCGTTAGAAGAAGGACCTGCAAGAGTTCCGGATTTTACTGTATTTTGCAAAAGTTCTGTCATGACAAAGGCTGTCTGCGGTGTAATAACCTGAGCGTCTGAGCCTTTTGCCTGTTGAGCCTTGCGGAGTTCTTTTTCTGGATTAAGGATTATATTTCCGTTTTTGTCTTCTACCGAGCGAATCGCCATTGGCGTTACTTCTTTACCGCCACTTGCAAAAATTGAATATGCGCGGGCAAGCTCGATCGGGCGGACTGAACAAACTCCAAGACCAATCGGGTAGCCTGGAACAAAGCCTCTGTACGGGACTTCTTCCTTTGGAATTCCTAAGAGTGCGATTGCACGGTTGATTCCTGCTTCAAAACCGATTCCATCAAGAACTTTTAACGACGGAACGTTCATAGAGTGGGCGAGAGCATACCAGAGTTCTACGTCTCCTTTCCATTCTCCGCGGAAGTTTTGTGGAATATATGGTTTGCCGTCTGCTGTGTGGAATACTACAGGTGTGTCCGAAATTATCGTTGTCGGAGTAAAGTTTCTGCTGTCGATTGCTGCCGAGTAATAAAGCGGTTTGAATGAAGAACCTGGCTGCAGTTTTGCCTGAACTGCACGGATAAACTGGTTTTCGCTGTCAAATTTGCTTCCGCCGACAAGGGAAGTAATGTAGCCTGTGTCATTTTCGAGGGCTATCATTGTGCCTTCGATTGTAGTTTTGCTTACCTTTACCTTTGCCTGCTGGTTTGACTTATTTACGATTCCGAGTTTTAGAGAATCGATTCCGAACATTAAAGACATTACGTCCATAACCGGGTTGAGCTGGTTTGTGTATGTTGCCTTAGAAATTGACTCGTTGCGCTGTTCGCTTACCTTTAAGCCGTTAAGGTTAAAAGTTAAGGCAAGAAGTTCTGTCATTGGCGTGTAAACGGAGAATGCCTGGTTTGTGCGCTCTCCTGTTGAACGCTGATATGTTCTGTTTGCATAGCGGATGTAGCGGTCCATTACGTCCTGTGCTACAGCCTGATTTTTTAAGTTGAGTGTTGTATTTACAGTAAAGCCTGAAGTATAAATGTCTTCTGTTCCGTAGATAAGATTGCCGAGTTCGCGGCGCACATACTCAGAAAACCACGGTGCGTTGTCATCGTGATTGAATACTGCTGCTGTTGAAGTTCTTGTGTAGTCAAAGTTTGCCCAATAGTCGTCAAAACTTTCGTCAGCCTGAGTTTTTGTAATGTATCCGGCACTTACCATAGTGTTTAATACGTCCTTTTGTCTGTCCATTGCCCGGTTAGGGTATTCAAAAGGGTTGTAAAAGGCTGGGTTTGAAAGTTGAATTACTAAGATTGCAGCTTCTGCTGGAGTAATTTCTGTTGCATCGTGTCCAAAATAATATTTTGAAGCTGCGCTTACGCCGTAAGTTCCGCCACCAAAGTAGATTTTGTTTAAGTAAAGTTCAAGAATTTCGTCCTTGGTGTAGCGTCTTTCCATTTGAATCGCCCACCAGAGTTCCTTGAGCTTTCTTTTTATTGACATGTCTGTTCGGTCGCAATAGAGAGTTCCAGCAATCTGCTGTGTAAGGGTTGAACCGCCACCCAAAGACATTCCTGTTAATTTTCCAAAAACGGCACGGAACAAAGCTTTTACCGAATATCCGTGGTGGCTGTAAAAAAGGCGATCTTCGCGCGTAATAAGGGCGTCGAGCATGCACTGTGGAAGTTCCCGAATGCTTATGATTTCGCGTTTTTCTTCTGAAGCAAGTTCGGTGATAAGTTCGCCATTTATATCAAGAAGTTTTGTCGGAAGTGAAGTTGAAAACTCTGTAAACTGTTCATTATCTTTTATGAATTTTGTATTGCTGAGTGCAAGTCCAAGGCCCGCTCCAGATAAAAGAGCACAGAAAAAAAGCCCGAAAACAAACACGATTGTAGACTTTTTAAGTTTCATATCTTTATATAATAAGAAAATACCCTTCTTTAGTCAATTAAAGCCATTTTTGACGTTTTGAATGTAAAATGAATTATTTATTGCATAGTTACAAAAAGGCGAAAAAAAAGACCGGCTTTGCTAGCCGGCCCATGCCCATCAGGCAGTCGGGCTCAATGGGTGGGAGGGGATAATTGACGCCCGACATTATATATATCGTCTGTGGCTATAAAAAACTTTAATATTTTTTTAGATAATGTTTAGAATTTGCAAGGTGCCTGGCTGTTGTCGGGCGTCCGATATTTTTATTCTTCTTCAGAAACCGAAGCGTCAATGTTTAGGTTTATCGTATATGAGTGGCCGTTTTCTGCATTTAATGTTTTTGTAATTTCGTAGTCGCCGATTACAAATTTTGCAGTGTGGTTGCCCTGAGTAATGACAAACGATTCTTTTGAATTTTCTATAACTTCGTCATCAAAGAAAATTTCAACATTGCGTGGGCAAACAATTTTTACTTCTGGTTCTATTCCTCTTAATTCAACTTTTAGCTGTGTCGTTTTTGCCTGTTCAACTATAAAAGTTCTTATTTCGTTTCTGTAAGAGTCGCCGCTGACTGTTAAATGGTGTTCACCTTTTGGAAGTACCATTTTTTCTGTATTGTCCGTAACAAAATTGTCGTCAATGTAAACGCTGTAACTGTCTTCTTTATCCTGCGGTTTTTCTACATTCAGTGCAAAATAGCCTTCGTCGCTTAAAACCGGCTTTACAGAAAGTTCAAGATTTGCATATTCAAGTTCTTCTGGAGCGCCTTTCATTGCAAGTAAAAAGCGGACAAAAACAAAGTCGTTTTCTGCCTGTATTTTTTCTTCAATTATTTTGGCATAAGGATTGTTTTTTACGTTGAATTTTTCGTTTAGCGGAATGTAAATATTGTGAGTCAACTTGCCGGGAATCGTGTAGAGCGAAATTCTGTTTGCCTGGTAGTCAATTTTTTTTTCTGTTGGAAGTGGACTAAAATTTTCGTAAAAAGCGTAGGCAACGCTATCTCTCCATGTTGCAACAATCTGTGGAACTTTTATGTTGAGTTCAATTCCTGTAATAAAAGTTTTATCTTGAGGCAATTTTATGGCAATGGCGTCGGCAATTCCTAGAGTTTGTGTAATCTGTGAATAATCCTGTGGAATATTTAAAATGTGCATTTTTGCAACACGGAAAGTTTCTGCATTTACAGCAGAAAAACAGAGCGTAAAAACAAAAAGAGAAATTACAGATTTTTTACAGAACTTTTTTAAATCCTTCATTAAAAACGGACCACAGATTTTAGATTTTTCATCTTTATAATATAAAATTCCATAGTTTTTGTATAGAAAAGATTATTAAAAATCAAGAACTTTAGCCGGATCTGTCGATTTTCCGTTTTCCTTTAGTTCAAAATGAAGGTGTGGCCCCGTGCTTGCGCCTGTCGTTCCGCTTTTTGCAATAAGTTGTCCGCCCTGTATTTTTTCTCCATTTTTTACCAGAATTTTTGAAAGATGTGCGTAAAGGCTTGTCATTCCGTTGTAGTGCTGGAGGACAATGTAGTTGCCATAAATTGAATTAAAGGCTGTTTCTTTTACGGTTGCGCTTTTGCAGGCATAAACGTCGCTTCCTTGTGGACAGGCAAGGTCAATTCCTGAATGAAATTTCCATTTTCCGGAAATTGGACTTATGCGGTAACCATAACTGCTTGTTAAAACTATTTCTTTTAACGGGCAGAACATATTTGTGTCTAAAAAAAATAATGTCAAAGTTGAATCAAACCTTTCGTCTTTAAAAAAATAAAAAACTTTTCCGTCGATTTTAAAAATTAAAGCAGATTGAATTTTTCCTTCTGTTGAATATTTTTTGTACAAAAGTTCTTCCCAGGCATTTTGCGGATTTTGAGGAATAAAAAGTCCGTTAAAGCTAGACGCAATAATGTCTGTATCTTCGATTTTTTGTTTTGCCGACGAAAAAGAATTTAATGTTGCAATCGTATCTTTATAAACCGGGCTTAATCTGGAAGAAAGCCAGATAAAATCCATATTTTTTGGAACATGTATTTTATAAAAGGTGAATAAAACAGTTTTGTCGCTTTTTATTTTTGCGTTAAAGTCTGCATCGTCTAAAAATTGCCGAAAAACTAAATCTTTTGAAAAGTCAGGATTTTGTACAAAGACGAGTTTTGAAGAATCCACATTTATTATTTGCTGTGGCGTTTGCGCATGAATATAAAAAAATCCTGAAAAAATAAAAAAAGTAAAAAAGAATTTTTTTATTAGTGTTTTGAGCATCTGTTTTTTTGAGTTTTTAAAACGTAAGAAGCAAGTCCGTAAACAAAAAGGGCAAGAGGAATTTCGATAAATGCAAAAACTCTTTTTCCGTTAAAAACCAAGACAATAAAAGCGCATACAGAAAGTGCGATTATAAAAAATCTGGTAAAAAATGAAAGTGTGTTAAAAAGACCGGCTGAGCGGATCTTAGAAACGACAAAAAAAATAAAAAATGCGCAGAGTAAAATTAAAGAGCAGAAAGTGTAGGTTTCTGGAAGTTTTGTTGCAAAATACCAGAGCGGAAAAACAAAAACGGCTCCCGTCAGTGCACAAAACAATGTTAAAAGTAAAACCTTAAAAATTGAAGAAAGAAGATGACTGTAGCCTTTTAAAATCTGCTTTATCATGATGAATAAATATAAAAGGCAAAAAAAAAATCTGCAAGCCCTGAAGACCTGCAGACCTTTTTTCTATTCTTCTGAAATTGCTGTTGCCGGGCATTCGCTTGCGCAAGTTCCGCAACTTACACATTTTGAAGAATCAATTTCGCGGTGTCCGTCGTTTTCGCTGATAGCTCCAACCGGGCAGTCTGGTTCGCATGTTCCGCAGTTTACACATGCAGAAGGATCAATCTTATAAGCCATAGTGTACCTCTTTTGGGAATGTTCCCAAGAAAATCCGAACGAAAAGTACAAAATGTACAAAACATTCTTGGTATAATTTAGCATATAAAATTTGAGTGAACAATAAAAACGAGATCAGTTTTGAACGAATTAGAATATGCTAATTTTAGTTAGACTTGGCTTTTATAAAAAAAGCAGGCGTTGCGGGCGGCGTTTGAGCCCGCAGAAGGGGGGAGCGTAAAACGCGCTTTGCGCGGTTGAAGCGAGGGGGAAGGCTTTCCCCGCATAAAAAATAAAATTTTACGATTGTGTGATATAATCGGTTTTAATTTTACAAAACTGGACTTTTTTAGGAGATTTTTATGAATAAAAAAGAA
>CAVJSA010000083.1:0-7542 GCA_963651875.1 Lachnospiraceae bacterium
CTTGCGCGAACAGCGCAAGGACGTGCGCTTTAGCGCACACGTAAATAACGAGTTTGCTTCTGACATCCTGTCAGGCAACAAATGCTACGCATTTCTTGCGGTCAACTGCCTTTACGTGCCGTCCGTGGCACAGATAACCGACGAACGAACATCTTTACAGTAAAGGACGTGCGCAGTTAGTCTTCTGTTTCACCGATAAAATCTTTTATTTTATTTACGGTCTGCTCATCTGGAATTTTCTGAGCGGTTTCCATTATCTTTGCACGTGTCATTATTGATTTTGCCTTTTCTTCATCAATTCCACGCGACTGAAAGTAAAACAGTTCTTCTGCTCCAAGGTGTCCTAGGTTTCCGCCGTGAGCACCTTCTACGTTTTCTTCGCCACACAAAATCATTGGAATCGAACGGTTTACCGCTGTCGGAGAAGCCAAAAGTGTTTCTTCCTGTTCATCTCCCTTTGCGCCTTCACAACCACGCTTAAAGTCTATAGTGCCGCGGTAAAGCTTTTTTGCGTTTCCGGTTACAGTTCCTTTTACAGTCATTTTAGAAACAGATTCTTTTCCTGTGTGGACTGTGCAGTAGTTCATGTCGAGATTCTGTTCATCTTTTGCTGTATAAGCCGTGCTGCTTACAAACGAAGATTTATAGCCAGCTAAGCTACAGGTTACATTTGCAAATGCCTGCTTTGAACCGAGTTCAATCTGTGTAACTTCGATAGTTGCATTGTCTTCTGCAAGTGTCTGAGTGTCATCAAGATGAATGTACTTCTGGCCTAAAAGCTGAACTTTTACGATATGCACCTTTGAATATTCTTTTGCCCAGATTTTTGTCTGGATTGCACAGAATCCGCCGTCAAATGGCAGGGAAGTGTAGTTCATTATAACTGTCAGTTCTGAGCCCGGTTCTGCAATTATTAACTGTGAGCCTGAATAAGACTGGCCGTCTTTTAATTCAAAATCAATTACAATATTTTCAGGACATTTTTTTTGAGCAACCAGGGCAAATTTTATTGTATCAAGTGAATTGATAATGTCTGTCGTATCTGTGCTTGAACTTTGTGCCATAAAAGGCATTGAGCGTTCGAGTTCTGCAATTTCTGCACAGGAAGAACCGTCGTCTTTATAAACTAAAAGTCCATCGTTTGCACCGCGGATTTTTGAGCAGACAACGATCCTGTCATCGATAACGGCTTCGAGAGTGCCGCGGTTCATTTTTAACCAGTTCCAGGTAAGGTAAGGTGTTTTATTTACGTTATGATATGAAAGTGTTTTTGCCATAATGTTTCCTTTACATATTGCCTTTCATTTCCAGACGAATAAGGTTGTTCATTTCTACGGCGTATTCAAGCGGAAGCTCTTTTGAAACAGGATTTGCAAAACCTGAAACAATCATAGTGCGTGCTTCTTCTTCCGAAATTCCACGGCTCATAAGATAAAAAATTGCGTCGTTTGAAATTCGCCCGATCTTTGCTTCGTGGCCTACGTCGCAGTCGTCTGTGTGCAGTTCCATTGCAGGAATTGTGTCTGAACGGCTTTTGTTGTCGAGCATAAGTCCGTCACAGCTTACGCTTGCTTTTGAACCGGCTGCTTCTGCGCCAATGTAAACTGCGCTGCGGTAAATTGAAGAGCCACCGCCTTTAGAAAGCGATTTGGAAGTAATAAGGGAAGTTGTTTTTGGTGCAAGGTGAACCATTTTTGCGCCAGTGTCGAGTTCCTGTCCTTCGCCAGCAAAGGTAACGCCTGTAAATTCTGCACGTGCGCCATAGCCTACAAGGTCGCTTTCCGGGTAAAGGTAAGAAATGTGGCTTCCAAAAGAACCGGAAATCCATTCAATTGAACCGCCTTCTTCTACACGGGCGCGCTTTGTGTTCAGGTTGTACATGTTTTTTGACCAGTTTTCTACAGTTGAATAGCGTAAGTGCGCATTCTTTTTAACGTAGAGTTCAACACAGCCGGCATGCAGGTTTGCAACATTGTATTTTGGAGCGGAACAGCCTTCTATAAAGTGAACGTCTGCTCCTTCGTCAACGATTATGAGTGTGTGTTCAAACTGACCAGCCCCTTTTGCATTCAATCTAAAATAACTTTGCAGAGGAACTTCTACTTTTACGCCTTTTGGAACATAGACAAAACTTCCGCCAGACCAGACTGCTCCGTGGAGGGCTGCAAATTTGTGGTCAGAAGGTTTAACGAGCTGCATAAAATGCTCTTTTACCATGTTCGCATACGGACCTTTTAGAGAGCTTTCAAAATCGGTGTAGATTACGCCAAGTTTTGCAACTTCGTCCTGTAAATTGTGGTAAACGAGTTCAGAATCGTACTGTGCGCCGACACCTGCAAGAGAAGTTCTTTCGGCTTCTGGAATTCCGAGTTTTTCGAATGTTTCTTTTATGTCAGAAGGAACGTCTTCCCACTTTGTCTGCATTTTTGTGTTTGGACGAACGTAGGTTGCAATTTCGTCTATGTTAAGACCAGAAATGTCCGGTCCCCACTCAGGAATTTTGAGCTCGTTGTAAGTTTCGAGGGCTTTCAGGCGGAATTCCTTCATCCACTCAGGGTCATCTTTGTCCTGAGAAAGTTTTTCGACTATTTCTTTTGTAAGCCCCTGCTTATTGCGGTAAAAACCTTTTTCTTCATATTTAAAATCGTAAGGAGAAGAAGAAAGGTCTTGTGTATTTGTAATTGACATTTTTGCTTTCCTTAATAAAAAGACAGAACGTTATTTTTCGAACTGTTCAAAACCTTTTTCGCTGATTTCCTGAACAAGTTCCGGACCACTGTCTTTTACGATTTTTCCTTTTACGAGGACGTGGGTTTTATCGATTTTTAAGCTTTCGAGAATTTTTGCTGAATGAGTAATAATCAGCAGTGCTCCGTTTACTGACTTTTGATATTCTTCAATTCCTTTAGAAACTGTGCGTACTGCGTCTACGTCGAGCCCAGAATCTGTTTCGTCAAGAATGGCAAGTTTTGGTTTTAACATTAAAAGCTGCAGAATTTCGCTCTTTTTGCGTTCTCCACCAGAAAAACCTACGTTTAAGTCGCGCTTTGCGTAGCTTTCGTCCATGTTTAAAAGCGCCATTTTTTCTTTTAATTCTTTTTGGAACTGAAAAAGCTTTACGCGCTGACCAGTCGTTGCCTGCAATGCGTTGCGGATAAAACTTTCAAGCGAAATTCCCGGAACTTCGAGTGGAGACTGAAAACTCAAAAAAAGGCCTTTTGCAGCCCTTTTGTCTGGAGAAAGAGAAGTAATGTCTTCTCCGTTAAAAATAATTTTTCCGCCACAAACACTGTAGCGAGGGTTTCCCATAATTGTGTAGCCGAGAGTTGATTTTCCGGCTCCGTTTGGTCCCATAAGAACGTGGGTTTCGCCTGCGTTGACCGTTAAGTCAATTCCATTTAAAACCTTTTTACTGTCTATATTTACTGATAAATCGTTAATCTGTAATAAATTGTCCATAGTGGCAAGATTATATATAAAAAGTGGACTTTAGAAAATAGGTAGCTTTTTTACACATTTTTTGCGTGTCGTTTGAGTGCACTTGTAGCAGAACATTCACCTTTTTATAATTGCAGGTAAAAAAAATTATCATTGGTGAAAAAATGTCTGGAAAAACTAAAACTTCGTTTACAGGTGTTCTTCTTCTTTTGCTTACTGCATTAATATGGGGAAGTTCTTTTATTGCTCAAAGTGAAAGCATTGGCTTTGTAAAACCGTTTACTTTTAATGCTGTAAGAATGTTAATCGGCTCGCTTTCGCTTATTCCTGTAATTCTTATAAGAGACAAGGCGGCTTCTGCCACTCTTTCTTCTGAACAGATTGAACAGCGTAAAAAAAACGACAGAAAGGTTTTAAAATACGGCGTTTTAATGGGCTGTGCTCTGTGCGTTGCTGCAAACTTTCAGCAGTTTGCTTTTGAAGAGCCAGATCACTCTGCCGGTAAAATTGCTTTTATTACGGCAATGTACATGTTTATCGTTCCTTTGCTTGGACTTTTCTTTAAAAAGAAAGTTCCGCTTTTGACTTGGGCCTGTGTTTTAATTGGTTTTGTCGGACTTTACTTTTTGTGCATCGACAGCCGCGGTTTTGGTTCAATCACTTTTGGAAATATTCTTGCGTTTTGCTGTGCATTTTTCTTTGCCGTTCATATTCTTTTAATTGCCCGCTTTGCGCCGGACGTTGACGGAATAAAATTGAGCTGCATTCAGTTTTTTGTCTGCGGACTTTTGAGCCTTGTGCTGATGTTTATTTTTGAAAAACCTTCGTTGCAGGCTGTTTTTGCTGCAAAACTTCCGATTCTTTATTCTGGAATTTTAAGTTGCGGAGTTGCCTATACTTTGCAGGTTATCGGCCAGAAGTTTTGCGAAGAGACAATTGCTTCGCTTTTAATGTGCATGGAAAGCGTTTTTGCAGTTTTGTGCGAGGCAGCCTGTTCGGCGTGGTTTGGATTTGGTGGAAAAGTTCTTTCTGGCCGCGAAATTGCAGGATGCGCAATCATGTTTGCTGCAATTATTTTAAGTCAGTTAGTTCAGCTTAAAAAGGAAAGGTGAGTTTTATGAATCTTACAAGAAAATCCGGAATATTGCTTCACCCGACATCTCTGCCATCTACTGCAGGAATCGGAACAATTGGTAAAGTTGCTTTTGACTTTATTGACTATCTTTCCTTAGCGGGAATAAAACTCTGGCAGGTTTTGCCACTTGGCCCGACAGGATACGGAGATTCACCTTATCAGCCTTTTTCTGCATTTGCCCTCAATCCTCTTTTAATTGATTTTGATTTTCTTGTAAAAGAAGGCTGGGCAGAAGAAGAGGACATAATTCCTCCGGAATACATAAAAACTGAAGGAAATGTTGATTTTGGAAGCGTCGTTTACTGGAAGACTGCTGCCTTAAAAACAATTTCTGTTAAAACGTATAAAAATGCGGATTCGGACTTTAAAAAGCTTTTTAAGGATTTTTGCAGCGAAAATGACTTTTGGCTTGAAGATTATGCACTTTTTATGAGCATAAAATCTTTTTACGACAAAGACGGAATGTGGAATGTTGCCTGGCCTGAAGAACTTAAAAAACGCAGTGAAAAAGCTCTTTTGCAGTGGAAAAAGGAGCATTCACAGGAAATCCTTTCGACAAAAATAATACAGTTTTTTGCTTTTTATCAGTGGAAGAGCCTGCACGAATATGCAAAGTCTAAAAATGTGGAAATAATCGGCGATATTCCTATTTTTGTAAGTGCAGACAGCGCAGATGTCTGGGCAAATCAAAAATATTTTCAGCTTGATAAAGAAGGCGTGCCACTCGTAGTTGCCGGAGTTCCACCGGATTATTTTAGCCCTACGGGACAGCTTTGGGGAAATCCTCTTTACGACTGGAAGGCACTTGCTGCCGACGGCTACAGCTGGTGGCTTTTGAGAATTAAGCAGACATTAAAACTTGTCGATTATATTCGCCTTGACCATTTTAGAGGTTTTGACACTTACTGGGCTGTAAAAAACGGTTCAAAAACTGCGGAAAAAGGAAAATGGCTAAAAGGTCCGGGCTTTGCATTCTTTAAAGCCGTAAAAAATGAACTGGGCGAGCTTCCTTTAATTGCAGAAGATTTGGGAGAACTTTCGCCTTCTGTTCTGACTTTAAAAAATAAAACCGGTCTGCCAGGAATGAAAATTTTGCAGTTTGGTTTTGACGTTGCAGAAGAGAAAAAAGGCGCACTTGTAAATGTATTTTTGCCACACAATTTTACTGATACAAACTGCGTAGCGTATACAGGAACTCACGACAACGACACAACACAGGGCTCGCTTAATTGCATGAACGAAGAAACTCTTTGTCTTGTAGCTTCTTATGTTGAAGGAAGAAGGGTTAACTTTGGCGAAGCAAACGAAATGCGTTCAAATGGGAGTTTGTGCAGAAAATTAGTTTCCCTTTGCTTTAAAAGCGTTGCATCTTTTGCGATTGTGCCAATGCAGGATTTGTACGGCTTTGGTTCAGACTGCAGAATGAATACGCCTGGAGTTGCCTGTGCAAACTGGTCGTGGAGAATGAGAAGCGACATGCTTTACGGACAGGTCGCAAACGAAAAAGCGTTATGGCTAAAAGACATGAATTGTCTGTACTCACGGTAAGAAGCCTTTATGTGTATTTAAAAATCAGTTGAGAGTTGATATATTATTTTTTAATTTTGAGCCAGAAAGGCAAGGAAAACAAAAAAAATGAAAGAAAAACTAAAAATGCTTTGGGAGTTGTTTTCTGTAATGTTTAAGGTTGGGCTTTGTACCTTTGGTGGTGGAATTGCAATGCTTCCGATTCTTGAACTTGAACTTGTAGAAAAACGTAACTGGACAACAAGCGAAGAGCTTTTGGACTGGTTTGCGATTGGTCAGTCTACTCCGGGAATTATTGCCGTAAACGTTGCAACCTTTACCGGCTATAAAAAACTTGGAGTTGTGGGTGCATGTGTTTCTACATTTGGAATGGTTTTACCTTCGCTGATTATTATTACAATAATCGCTCTCTTTATTAACAATTTTGCAGAAATCCCTTGGGTTCAGCGTGCTTTGCGTGGAATTAACGTTGCCGTTGCTGCAATCCTTACAAGTGCTGTTTATAAATTTTCAAAAAAGTCAGTAAAAAACATTTTTGGATTTATTCTTCTTGTTATTTCGTTCCTTTTGATTTTTGTATTAAATGTTGGAACTATCTGGATTATTCTTGGAAGCTGTGCAATCGGCGTTATTATTGCAGGTTTCCGTGGAGATTTTAAAAAGACAGCAAATGTTGAAAATTCTGCAAACAAAGATGCTGGGGAGGCAAAATAATGGAAGCCTTGAATAATTTTATCAGTAATGAAATTTTAGGACAGACGGTTCCAGGACTTTTTCTTCTTGTTGCCGTTTTCTTTTATATTGGTCTTATTACAATTGGTGGCGGTCAGGTTGGAATTACGATTATTCAGCAGATTGTTGTTGAAAACCTGCAACTTTTAAGCCTTGATAAGTTTTACAACATGGTTGCAATTTCTGAATCTACTCCAGGGCCGATCGGTATAAACCTTGCAACCTATGTTGGCACTGAACTTTACGGCGTCTTTGGTGGATTTATTACAACTCTTGGACAGGTTTTGCCTTCGCTGATTACGATTATTTTAATTGCCCGCTATTTTGGCAAATTTTCAGAAAAGAAAGGCGTGCAGGCTGCTTTTTCTACACTGCGCCCTGCTGTTTCCGGTGTAATTGCTGTTGCTGCGGCAAAAATCATTATTCTTGCATTGATTACATTTACTTCTAGCTTTGTGGCAACTGATATTACAACCTGGCAGTCTGGAATTACAATCAGTGCAATTAATGCAGCCTTTTATTTAATCTGTCTGTTTGTTTTGTTTACGACAAAACTGCACCCTGTGTTTATTGTTCTTGCCGGTGGAGTTTACGGGGCGTTTTTCTGTTAACAACAACCGCGCAATGGGATAGGAGGGGCGCGCGAAGCGCGATATTTTTTGCAGGGGCGCTTTAGGCCACTGCAAAAAATATTGGAGCCGGAAGGCGGA
>CAVJSA010000084.1:0-7495 GCA_963651875.1 Lachnospiraceae bacterium
ATGTTTTTCCCTTTTTGGGAACACCTAAAATATATGGTGAAACTGTATTGCTGTCTATAAAAATCCCCGGCCTTCCGCAATGAGAAAGCCGGGGAAAAGTTAGCCTTGATAAAAATTTTCTTAATTATTTTTCGCTCTTTAGGAACACAACGTCCATTCGTCCTGTATTGAAGCCGACTACAGAATCACAGTCGGCCATAGAAACGTCGTCTTCGGTAGCGTCCCAAGAGCCGGACTTGCCTTCAACGTAGACAAGCTCGCCGCCTGTCACATAGTGATTTCCGTCTGAAACAACCGCCGGAACAATCTGAACGTCCCAAAGGCTTTCTGTGTTTCCATCTCCAGTGTCAACATCGCGGAGAAGCGCGTATTTTACGCCGTTTGCAGTGCCTTCGCTGTTGAGCCAAGAAACACAAGGAACATAAACAGGATTTTCATCAGTGCCAGTTTTCATAACAGAAAGCGTGCCGTAAGTTCCGCTTGAATCGATTGTCAGCGGACTTTCGAATGTGTAAGCATCGCCGTCAGGATTATTGGTTGACTTCAAATAGCAGAGCTTGCCGTCTGAGTCGCGGTACATTATGTGCAGATAATTGCTGCCGTCAATCTTTGCCTGAACATAAGTTCCGCCTGAAACGCCGGAAATTGTCTGGCGAGTCCAAGTGTCGCGTCCTACAGAAACATCTGTCATGCTTGGAGTTGCAGAAGTTGAATAAGCAATTCGCAAGCCTTCAGATGCGGCATCATAATAAACGATAACAGGTTTTCCGCCCGATGTAACATCAAGAGCAAGATATGAACCTGCAGAAGTTGATTTTGAAACTCCATTTGTTACAACATTTGAAGAACCTCGGTAAATAGTCCAACCCGTACAACTTGATACATTGCCATTAGCAAATGTATAATCCGACCATTCAATATAGTTTGAAGTTGTAGTGCCAGAAGTATTACTACCAACCTTTGTAATTGTATGTATTTCTGCAGAGTAAACTCCAGATGTATTAGTATAAGCAAAACCTATCGTATCTCCAACAGTAACTGAATAAGAAGAACCAAGAGTTATGTTTTTTCCATTTACAGCTATATTGTTTGTTCCACCGGCATTTGTTGCACTATTTCCTATTACATCAAGAGATGTTGTATGAACTCTGTCTTGGCCATCACTAGTTCCATCAACCAAGATCCAACCAGTAATATCAGTATTATTTGCATTTGCGGTAGAACTCTTAGCATCACTTGAAGAATAGCTATTAGAAGTAACTTTTTGATAAGAATACCGTATTGCATTATTATATTTATCATAATAAACAAAATGCATATTATCCCCACTTCGTGCAGAGCGACCATTCTTAAACTGACTTACTTCACGGCGCATAGAATATCCAGCAAGCTGAAATCCTGACGAACTAATTTTAGAGTCAAAATAGTAATATGGATTTCCATTAATGTGCACATATTTTTTCTGCCCTTCAGTATGAAAATAATACCCGTTTGTGCTATCTAAGTTACTTGTGATATTATTTGGAACATTAGCTCCCCAAGCGCCACCTATAGTTTGAGCCTGTGCATAAAGAGTCGAATCTGGAGTTCCCGAATTTCCTACATTTGCAGGAAAATAAGAAACAGCCAAGTTCCCGTTAGTTTTAGTTCTATCAACACTAAGCCAAGTCTCTTGATCCGGCTGATCATAACAAACATAAATAGGATAATTAGTATTTGATAAACCTCGTTGCAACTGAACAGAACCCGTTCCCATCAAAGTCCATGTTGAGAAAAGGTTTCCTTCATTGTCTGTTGCAAAAGTAGGTTTATTTCCAGCTGTTGAATTACTAAAATAATGTCCAACGTCCCAGACACGGATATATCTGTTGTCAAACTTGCCGTCTGAGTCGAGATTTGATTCTGTGGCGTTGTTGTTTTTGTCGTTCAGAGAAACTATTCCGTTTACCGTTACGGCAAGCTCGCCGGAATTTGCTGGCGCGCCAATCGTAAATGAAGTTCCGTCTGCATCTGAAGCCGTCACTATCGTTGAACCAACTTTTACGGTCGGACTTGTTCCAAAGTTAAATCCAGAAACTTTCAGCGTGTCGTCAACTGCAACAGGATATTCTCCATAAGTTGAGCGGTTCATTGTTGTGTTGCTCTTCGATGTCGAGCTTCTTACAATTCCTGTGATGTAAGGAACAATGTCTGCCTGATATTCGGCAGGTTCAACTGTTGAGCCGGAAGCGTTTGTATTTGTTCCGTCGCTTGCGGCAACTGTGAATTTTACGTCGGCAGCAGAGATTCCTTCAACTTCGCTTGTGTCAACGGTCAAGCTCCAGCCGACTGTGTGTCCGCTTTCCGTGCTGAATTCGTTGCTTGTTATCGCGAACGAAAGTCCCGTCGCAGGCTGTGTTACAGTAAATGCTCCAGAAGTTGTGTCGTATGCTGCAACTTGGACAGAAGAAACTTCCGTTGAACTGAATTTAGAGCTTGTCGTAAGATAAATGCTTTCAACTCGTTTTTCGTCGGTTACAGTTCCTGTAAAGACAACTGTTCCAGAAATCTTTGTATCTGTGTCGAACTCGCCACTTGAAGATGCAAAATTCACGCTCGGCAAAGTTCCTCTTAAATCAACGTGTCCGATTGAAGAATCCGCTGTCGGGTCAGTGATTAAAGGAACTGGGAACTGGTCATCAACAAGGTCAATGTACAACGGAATATTCACGACAGTCCACTGAGAGCCAAACGTCGTAATGTTTCCGTCAGAGTCAGTCGTGTCGGCAGTTCCGGCAGTTGTTCCTTTTGTTGAATCCCACAAAGTTACGCCGATATAGTTTATCTTATTACTGTCTCCACCCGCAGAAGCCCATTCGTTATAGTCAAATCCGCTTGTTTTTGAGCCATATTTAAATTTTGAAGTTGGAATCGTAAATCCTGAAAGTCCACCACTTACAATTCCTGCCGTTGTTGTGCTTGCAGATGTGTCATAAGTAGCAGACGTTGCAGTTGTAAGAGTTCCGTCTGTTCCACTTGTTGCAGAAGTAAAAGCTGTGTCTCCAACTGAAAGTTTGTAAGATAATGTGTCGTTTCCACTTCCGTAGCCTTCGTAGCCACTTACAAATTCAAATGAAAGACCTAAATCGTTGCGCATTGTAATTCCAGTTGTGCCAGAACCACTTGAATTTTCTATTGTAACAACTTCCTGTACACGTCCGCTTGTACCGTTTGTAAGTGCACTGTAGAACTTTTGAGTTTCGTTGGTGTCTGCCATTGTACTTGAACCAAGCTCATTGTCAGTAAATTTACCGTCACCATTTAAATCGGTTGCAAGATAGACTTTTGCAAGACGAGGTGTGTTGTTTGCAATCATTACAGGAGTTTCGAGAGTGCGAACGTTTCCTGCTTTATCAAATGCCATTGTAACGAGGGTTACCGGACCGTCATCAAGTTCATCAAGATAAAGAGAAACGTCCCATGTCCAAGTTGAACCGCTCTTTTTTACGGATTCAATAATTCCATCGCCATCGTCTCCGCTAATTACAAAACCGTTCGACCACGTTCCAGGAACTTCAGAAGATGTATTGTCTACAATCATGGCGGCAGGAGCAAAGGCTGTTGTTGTTTCTGTAGAAACAACGCCGTCAACAGTAATTGCATTTGAACTTACACTCTCTATTGTATAATAAATGCCCGAAAGCTTTATAATTCCACCTTTCCGAATAAAGCTATAGCTAGAAATATCATCTGTACTAGTAAACGTTGTTGTTGTCAAATTTGAATCAACTGCAGAAGAACCAGAAAGCGTTACTCCATACAAAGCATTGGCACTGTAATTTGTGTCAACAGAATCTGTCAGGTCTGAATCTGTCTTCAGCACGTCAGAATCAGAAAGGGTTCCAACATAGGCTGAGTCAGTTGAATTTTCCCAGGCAGAACCATTTGCCAAAGGAATTGGCAGTTCAACTGTTGTTGTACTGTCAACGGTGCGCTTAAAGTAGAATGCAATTCTTTCAAAACCAGAACCACTGTCTATTGCAGTTGAACCAAACGTTACAACGTGGTCTGAGTTTTTTAGTTTTGTCATAGAAATTTCAGACTCATTGCCGTCTGTAATTACAGGTTTGCTGCTTGCATTAAGTGCAAATGTCGGGGCAACGTTGTCAGCGTTCACCTCAAATGTCGTGGTCGAAGTATTGCTTCCGTTTGCGTCAGAGTCTTCTGCTGTAATCGTGTAACTTTGAGTTGCAGTCTTTGTAGAATCAATTTTTATATAGACATAAGCAATGTAACGTTCTGTAGAGCTATCCTTTTCTTCAGAACCGGCCGCATTTCCGCTGCTGTTGTCTGCGCTTGAAGGCCAGACAAAATAGTCTGTTCCAGAATCAAGAGAAATTGAACCAAGAGAAACGCTATTGATTTTTACTTTTGTTTCGTCTGTTACACTTGTACACAGATACCACTGTCCTTTTAAGTAAACTCCAGAAGAATAAGACTGAACAGAAGAAGGCGTAGCACTATAAAAATTCTCTCCAGAAGAAAGCGTGCTTGTGCTTGTATACTGATACAAAAGCGGAGAATCAGAATAGCGAGGAACCTGACTGTCGATATGAATTGAATAAGGATCGGACCAGAGCCCTACTTTGCCGTTTTCTCCAACAGCACAAACACGGATTTTTACATTATTTGTACCGTCTGTAGCGTTCATTTTGTCATCGTTATTAATTACGATGTACCACGAAGTTTTTGAACTGTAAAGAGTTGCAGGAATTCCCCACCAGGCATTTTTCTTTGTTGTGTTTGTTGTAGAGTCATTTGAAAAATTAAGGCTTGCAGTGCTTTCTACAGAAGTTTTCCATTCTGTTTCAAGAGAACTGGCATCAACTACAGTAAAACCGTAAGTATCAGTTGCTTTTGTTTTGTCGTCAGTATCAAAATCTCCATTGTCATCAGAAACCTGTAGATAAACCTGATAAGCCGTACTGTCTCCAGAAGGAATTTCTACAGTTCCTGTAACACGGATTTTTCCGCCAAGAACCGCATATCCGTCTGTGGTTAAAATTGAAGAATCTGGATAAGTAATTTGAGTTACTGGGCGATCTGCGTCAGGATTGTATTTGATAGAATCTTTGTAGATTGTGTAATTTCCGAGTGCATCAGTTGCCTTAAAGTAAATTGGCAGAGTATAAACACCGTCAGTATCCGGACTTGCGTAAGTTGTATCTTTTGTATAATTGCTTAAAAGAGCATTATCTGTTCCGTTAAAGATAAATGTCCAGGAACTTGCAGTTGAAACAGAACTTAATTCACCTGCCCAAGACGTAAGCTCGCTAAGGGCAGAATCTGTAAGCAAAGTCTGCTCTGTTGTTGGAATAAGATACTTAATAGATTCTACAGAACTTGAACCTACTTCCGATGTCGTTCCAGAAACATTGATAGAAGAACCTGAAACAATCGTTGAAGAACTCGGGCTGGTCATTTTTACAGAAGGTCCGCTATTGTCAACCATAAATGTATAAGAGCCGTTTCCAGAAAGTCCTGAGTTATCGTAAGCAATTACAGTAATTGTAAGCGAATCTGTAGGAACATTACAAAGGTCGAGCGCAGAACCAAGAGTCCAGGTGTAGTCTGTTGTTTCTGAACTAATACTGTCAGAAGAATTTACATAATACTTTGTAGCAGACGTTATTGTAGAGTCAGACAAAGTAAAGTTGCCGTCAGCTTCTATTGTTGAAGAATCGATTGTATTGTCTGCAATTTCTGCTGCAGTCGCACGTTTAAAGAGAGTTTTTTTATCAGAATCTGTAATGTCAAGCAAAAGTCCTGCAATTCCGTTTGCATCGCTTGCAGTAACTTTTAGATTTAACGAACTTTCGTCTCCTCCAGCAACAAAACTTACAGAAATTCCACTGTATGCAGATTTTTCGCTTACTGCTGAATCAGAAATCTTACCTTCAACATTGTTTACCGTTGGAGAAGCAGAGTCTGACTTATAAGTAAATTCTTTTACAGAAAATGTGTCGCTAAGCGCCTCTGTCTTTAAATACAGTTTCGGGTTATTAAGATAGGTCGTTGCACCGTTTGTATCTGTGCCTGTTGTAGCCGTTGTATAGAATTCATTTCCGCCGTTATCTTTTATGTAGATGTAGAATGTTTTTTCGCCATCTTCTGTGTTGCTCGGAGTAAATGTAAAGTCGCCTGAAACAGAATTAAATGACGCGAGATTTTCTACATCGCCGCTTCCGCTGTAAGAAGTTTCAGAAATCACAAGAGATTCAACAACCGCACTTGAAGTTGAGTCGTCATCTGTAATTGTTCCTGTAAGTTGTGCACTTTTTCCATATTTTAAGATAAATGTTCCGTCAGAAAGTTTTGTAAGATTGTCAATCTTAACAACCGGACGGTCTGAGTCCTGATTTACATAAAGTGTTAAAGGATCAGAGTAGCCTGTGTTTTCAGCTTCGTCGGTTACCGCTGCACGAATATAAACTGTCGATTTGTCGGTAAATTGTGTAGTATCAATTCCAGTTGCACTAATACCAGAATTCCATTCAACTTTATAATCGCTTCCGGCATTTTCTGTTGTAAGCTCCTGCCAGTCTGTTTTATCCGTAGAATATTCAAGTGCTACTGTAAAGTTGTCTGTTGTATGATTGTCGCTTGCACTTCCTGTCAAAGAAATTGTCTTATTTACATCGCGCAAATCAGAAGTAGAAGTATCTGCATCTGCTGGAGCCGAAAGAGTAACAGTTGGAGCATTATTGTCCAAAACTAAATTGAACATTCCAAGACTTGTAGAGTTTCCAGCATTGTCTGTTACAGTTACCGTAGCAGAGCCACTAGCAAGTTTATCTTTAGGAATTGTAATTGAATAAATTCCGTCACCGCCAGCAGTTCCTACAATTGATTTTGAAGCATTACCGATTTTTGTAAGTTCAACAGACGAAATTCCACTGTAAGAATTGTTTCCACTTGTAATATCGTCCTCAACTTTTACAGTAAATATAAGGTCAGAGTTGCCATTTACAAGTTTCTGTTTGTTCTGGGTAGCAAAATCTTCCATTGAGTTTGTGTCATTATCGTCAGCAACAGAAGTTAAAGTTGGTTCTGCAGGAGCAAGAGAATCCACAAAGAACGCAAGCGTTACATAAGCATTTTCGTTTCCAGCTTCGTCAACAGCCTTTATTTTTATTGTGTTAAGTCCCTGACTCAAACCTTCAAGTGCAATGTTGCCGTTATCTTCTGATTTCCATTCAAGTTCAGACGAATCGTTTTTAGCGTCATTTAAGTTGTACAAAAGATTTGTAACGCTGGTTGTAACATCTTTTGCCTTTACAGCAACCGTTACCGAAGTTGAATTATACAAACTGTATTCAACACCTTCGAGCGTAATTTTTTCAGAACTTGTCTTTGTGCTTATATAAGGCTCGGTATCATCTTTATTGCCTGTATACCAGCTTGGCGCCGTAGTATCCGTCGTAACACGGCAGGTCGCTGTCGAAGTATTTCCTAC
>CAVJSA010000085.1:0-7446 GCA_963651875.1 Lachnospiraceae bacterium
GCAGCCACCATACAAAGAAGCTACTTAAACTGTCCTAAAAATTGGGGTCAGTTCACAAAATTGATAGAAAATTATCTTATCCCCCCATCAATTTACAGAACATATTTTTCAATAAAATCTGCGACTCCGTCTTCGTTATTTGTTTTTTCGGTCACAAAATCTGCCTGTTTTTTTATCTGTTCGTTTCCGTTTAGCATGGCAACCCCATAACCGCATTTTAAAATCATGCTCTCGTCATTCATGCTGTCGCCAAAAGCCATTGTTGTTGCAGGATCGATTCCGCAATAATTTGCAAGCCATTCAATTGCTTCACCCTTTCCGCACTCTGGAGGAAGAATTTCCAAAAAATACGGTTTACTGGTAAAAATTACGGCTTCGCTTCCTAATTCACTTTTTAAAATCTTCTGCAATTCCTGCAATTTTTCTGGCTCGCCCGGAATCAGCATTTTATAAAAATTATTCTGCAAAAGTTTTTCGTAATCATCAGGGCATTCACCTTTTAGTCCGCACATTTTAACATCGCGCAGAGTCCAGTCAGTTGCCTTGCTGTAATAAACAATGTTGTCTGAATAAACTTCTGTTTCAAAACCATTTTGCACTGCCAGGTTATGAGCTTTTAAGAGTGTCGCTGAATTTACAGTTTTCTTAAAAATTTGAATTCTTTTGTGCATATCAAAAATCGAAGCGCCATTTATTGCAATTACGAAGCGTCCGCTTTCTAAAAAAGCCATGTTAAGACGACTCACAAAAGGTTTAATTCCATCTTCTGCCCGACCGGAACATAAAACAACGTAGATTCCACGTTGAGCACACCGGCGCAAAACTTCAACATTTTTGTCGCTAATCTGCCGGTTATCGTTTAAAAGCGTATCGTCCAAATCTAATGCAATAAGATTTACGTGCAGTTTTTCTGTATTTTTCATAATTCAAATTTTTCCCCGAACCGCTAATTAAGGCGATTAACAAAAATTTCCTTTACCTTTGCCTTGAACTTGTTTCCTCTGTCAAATTCGTTTGTAAACATTCCAAAACTTGTAGCGCCAGGACTAAAGACAACGATTTTTTCTCCGGCTTCACCTTTTAAAAGAATGTCGTCTTTTAACTTAAGCAGCATTTCGTCCAAATTCTTAAAAGGTCCTTTGTAGGCGATATTGTAGTTTGTAAAATCTTTAATGATTTTATCGGTTGCTGAGCCTTCAAGCAGATAAATTGACTGAGGCTTTAGACTTTCGCTTTTAGCTATTGTCTGTGCAACAGGACTTAAATCCAGCCCCTTGTCAGTTCCTCCGCTCAAAAAAATAACAGGTTTACCGAATGCCTGAGTTGCTTCCGCCGCTGCTTCTGGAACAGTCGCCGCACTGTCATTATAAAATTTTAGTGTGCATTCACTTCCAGCAGTGTTTTTAAACGTATAAGAGTGAAAATATTCAAGTCTGTGCTCAATTCCATTCCAGCTTCCAAGAATCTGCACAATCTGCTCTGGGGCAACTCCCATAAGTTCAAGAACCAGGGCAGCATTGAGCACATTAAGGCGCATGTGCTTACCAGGAACCAAAAGGTCTTTTAAAATTGTGTCAGTTTCTTTTCCGTGAGTTTTGGCATAACGGCTCATCAGTTTTTCTGGAAGCCGGCAGACACCGTTCCCATTTTTGTCCTGCCAGACGCCCCACACTCCCTGTGGCAGTTTTTTCTTTGAATAACGCAAAACCTGAGCCTTTGTTTCGTTTGCAAAAACGTTTCCCCAGTTTTCTATTAAAGTTCCGCCGTCAGCTGCCATGTCGTCGTCAAAATCAAGAATTGTAAAATCGTCTTTTGTCTGATCGGCATAAATAAGTTTTTTATCAGCAACATAGGCAAGCATTGAGTGATAAAAATTCTGATGATCTGGAATAATTTTTGTAATAATTGCAATGTGTGGTTTTAATGCTTTTCTTCCGTGCAAGTCTGCAAGCTGCCAGCTAGACAATTCTAAGACAACTGGAGTTGTTCCGCTAGTTTTTTCGAGAAAAGTCAGCGGGCTTACAGTAATGTTTCCGCCAAGGAATGCTTCAAAACCAGCCTGCACTAATCCGTAATAAATTGCGCTTACAGTCGAACTTTTTCCTTTTGAACCAGTAACGGCAATAACTGGGGCTTTTGTAAAATGCAAAAACAAACTGATGTCGCTTTCGATTGCTTTTGCAACGGCCAGATATTTGTTGCCGTCGTATTTTACTCCCGGATTTTTTATTACGCAGTCAGCATTTTCAAAATCTTCGATTTTATGTTCGCCTAAACGATAAGTAAGACGGCTCTTATCAAGATTTTTGTCCTGCTCAAGAGACTTTATCGTTGGAGCAAGTTGTTCGGCAGTTTTCATATCTGTTGCAAGAACATAGGCTCCGTGCTTTAACAAAAAACGCACCGAAGCTTCGCCACCACCGTTAAGGCCAAGCCCCATTACAACAACGTGTTTACCGGCAATATCTTCGATTTTTTCAAAAAAACAACCTTCCGGATAAATTTTCGGAACAGGCGGAAGAAATTCTTTTTCGTCACTCATAAATTGCCTCCATTGTTCAGGCGATTCTTTTTTAGCCACAGCAAAAATGCCGGACTCAAGTTTTATCTTGAAGTTTTTAGTTTTCTGGCTGCAGCAAATTTTGACAGAGCTTCGTTAATTAAAAGTTCCGTCAAAGAAGTAAAATCAAGACCAAAATGCGCACACATCTTAGGGAACATCGAAATCTGTGTAAAACCTGGCATTGTGTTTATTTCGTTTAAATAAAGCTTATCTGTATCTTTATCAACAAAAAAATCAACACGACTTAAACCGCAAAGGTCTAAAACTGCAAATGCTTTTTTTGCAACAGAACGCACTTCTTCTAACCTTTCTTCCGGCAAATGTGCAGGAATTAAAAGTTCTGCTCCGTCCGGATCATTGTATTTTGCGTCATAATCATAAAATTCATGTTTTGGAGCAATTTCGCCAGGACCATAAGCTGTAAGAGTTTCAAAACTTTTTTGACCGTCGGCAATAGTCGGGTTACCCGTAACGGAACACTCAATTTCGCGGGCATTGATTGCTTTTTCAATTAAAATTTTGTCATCCCAATTAAAAGCTTCTACGATTGCAGCATTTAAATGGCGTAAGTCAACTGCAAGATTTGCCCCTACAGAAGAACCGGCAGAACAAGGCTTTACAAAAACCGGAAATCCAATTTCTTTTTCTGCGCGTTCAAGAATTTCGTCGTATTTTTTCCAGTCGGCAAGTTCATTGCGGCGGACACAAAATCCTGGAACGAGTGGAATTCCTGCATTATTGAGTACAGCCTTTGTTTTTTCCTTGTCCATTGTAATTGCAGAGGCCAGAGGAGAACAGCCGACATAAGGAACTCCAAGCATTTCAAAAAGTCCCTGGATAGTACCGTCTTCTCCATAAGTTCCGTGCAAAACAGGAAAAATAACATCTGTGCCCAAAACTTTTCCGTTTACAAAAAAAGTCCGCTCAGTTCCACCACCAGGAATGGTCATTACTTCGTTATTTTTATCTTCGATAATTTCAAAATGAGCTGTTTCGTCATTAAAAATTCTTTCTAATTCGCTTTCCGGCTGTAAAAACCATCTTCCGTCTTTTGTAATTGCAATAAGTGTAATTTTGTGTTTTTTGTCGATATTTCTTGCAACTGCAGCGGCAGAAACGAGAGAAACTTCGTGTTCGCCTGATTTTCCGCCATAAATAACTGTTACCTTCATTATAATAATTCCCCTGTCGCCTAGTTTTTATTGTATCCCATTTCAAAAAGAGCCTTTTTTGCTTCTGAAATTTCATCGTAAGGATGAGGACCGTCTTTATAAATAATTGAATTTTCGTGGCTTTTTCCAAGCAGCAATACGATGTCATGTTTGCCGGCCATTTTAAAAGCTTCGCGAATTGCAGAAGGTCTGTCAGGAATAATAAACAAATCCCTGTCCATTACCTTGCCTTCTTTTTGTGCGCCACAGGCAATCTGTTTTAACAGTTCAACACTGTCTTCGCCACGCGGATCTTCGTCTGTTAAAATTACAACGTCGCAAAACCTTGCAGCAATTGCACCCTGCAAAGGCCGTTTTTTAACATCGCGTTCTCCACCAGAACCAAAAAGCGCAAAGATTTTTCCAGCTGCACGACGACGGATTGGAGGAAAGATTGTTTCAAAGCTCGAAGGAGTATGAGCATAATCAACGATTACTTCAAAAGGCTGTCCCTGGTCTACTTCTGTCATTCTCCCCTTTACAGGAACAAGCTGAATAACCTTTTCGGCAACCTGTTCAAGCGGAGTTTTTGTCAAACGGCTTACTGCAATAAGGCTTGCCATAATATTGTAAGCGTTAAAAGCTCCAGGCAGCGAAGCCTTTATATGAATTACATTTCCGTTTACCGGTTTTGAGTTTTCGTCTACAAGATTTGGTTCAACAATACTGAACGAAAGACCATAACTTGCACTTGCAATATTGCGACCAACAAGATAAGGAATCGAAGAAGGAATCGGTGGAAGCGGTTTTTGTTCTTCCAGACCCGAAACAGCCTGTTTACCAGCCTTGCCTTCTGTCGTAAAACCGATTACAGGCTTTTTTGTGGCATGAATAAAATATTGTGCAGATTCGTCTTCGAGATTTACGATTCCAAAAGAAGGAATTTCTGTTTTTTTACCAAGAATTGTTTTTTCGTGGCTGCATTCGTCAAGTTTGCGGAAAAGGTTTGCCTTATCGTCGCGGTACTGTTCAAAAGTTTTGTGGAATTCCAGGTGCTCGAGAGTTACGTTCATAAAAACGCCGCAGTCAAAGTCAATGTTGCCAGTTCTGTTAAGTTTTGGCGAAAGACCATGGCTCGAAGTTTCAAGGACAGCGTATTCACAGCCGTTTTGAACCATCTGCGCAAGATATTTTTGAATAATCGTTGCTTCCGGAGTGGTTGTATGCTCAGGATTTGCAAGAGCTTCGCCACCAACAGAATACTGAACCGTAGAAATAAAGCCTGCTTTTTTGCCATTGAGCCTTAAAAGCTGCCAGATAAAACTTACAGTTGAACTCTTGCCTTCTGTTCCTGTAACGCCGATAACGCCAAGTTTTTTAGAAGGATTGTCATAAAAGGCTGCAGCAACAGGGGCCATAGTTTTGCGGCTGTCCTTTACCTTTAAGAAAACAACCGATTTTTTAGTTTCGTTTAACAGCGCCGAAAGTTCATTTTTTACGGCTTCGTCAAAATCGTCCTGAAAAACAACTGCAACAGCCCCGTTTTTTATGCTGTCCTTTATAAAAATATTACCGGTTGTATGAGTTCCAGGCAGGGCAAAAAACAAAGTATTTGCAGTTACATGACGACTGTCAAATTCAAGATTAGAAATTTCGCAATCTGCAAAATCCACAGGCGTTGAACCATCAAATCCAACGCAAACATATTCAAAAGAACCAGTAAGTTCTGAAAGTTTCTTAGTCATAATATTTTATTTTACCGCTATGGTCTTGTTTCTTCAATATTAAGAAAAACTTCAATTTTACGGTGAAAGAATATTTTTTTTATGGAGCCACAGACTCTGCGCTGTCTAAAACAGTCTCTGCCGGCTTTGCGGAGTTCCGGCGTCTAACGCGCCTTCAGTGCTGCGCACCGTCGCTACGCGCCGCTCCTCCAATCCGGGCTAAAAAGTTACATTATGCTTTTTTGTCATTACAGCAATAGATTGTCGGGTCAAAACCGACAATGACATTGGTGACCGTCATTTCCCCATCTTGACTTATGTGTCATTCCCCGACTTGATCGGGGAATCTACTTTCCACGATAGATTGTCGGGTCAAGCCCGACAATGACAGAGGTGCACTCCGACAATGACAAAGTCCTCTAGCGTCATTCAACGGCTTATCATTATGTCATTCCTCGATGTGACTCACCGTCATTCCCTCATCTTGACCGGGGAATCTACTTTATCTTCCACTCATTAATGTTTTTTTCTTTTGAATCAAAATTTACGCCGACCTTAAAAAGTTTACGTTTGTCGCTTGCAAATGGCGCGGCATAATTTTTTTCTTCAATCTGGGCCAAGGCCTCGTCTGCGGATTTATCTCGTTTGAACTCAAAAAGATAAATAAAGTTGTCCGCCTGAACAACACAGTCCGCGCGCCCTTGTGAATAATGCTGCTCAACGCCCACAAATTGCCCCATCAGAATAAAAACAATGTAAATTATGTTCTGAAAATTCTGTTCTATAACAGTGTCATCAGAGTTTGTGGAATATGGCAGGCGTGCAAAAAGCGATTTAAAGCGGGTCATAAAAAAATCAATTTCGCCGTTTTTAACATTTTCGCAAAATTCATCTACACATAAAGAGCCACCATCTTGGGTTGATTTTGTAAAATAAGGAACAAGGCAGTCCAAAAAACTGTAGCGGACTTCATCGTTAGGATACCCCAGATGATATTTTCCATATTTTTTATCATAATCTTTTATAGTCAAATACCCCGACTGATAAAAAAGTGGAACTGGATTCGGATTGTCGCTTCTGTAATCCTGCAGTGTCAGTTGAGTGGCAGAAAGTTCATTTGTAGAAAACTTACGCGGGTCAAAATCGGCTTCCTTCAGTTTTTTTAAGAGGAATGTCGGAGTTCCTGTAGAAAACCAGTAAGTGCCAAATTCTTTCTTAAAAAACGCATTAATCAGGCTGAAAGGATTGTAAACTCCCTCTCCATTCGGATGAAACTTGTAGCCGTCGTACATACGTTTTAATTCTGCAAGGCACTCTTCGTAAGATAAAGAAAATTCATCTGCTAAATCCTGTATTTCAGGAGCAAAAACTTCTTCCATTTCGGTTTGTGAAATTCCGCAAATCGTGGAAAATTTTCTATCAAGTGAAATGTCGTTCAACTGGTTCAAATCAGAAAATATCGAAACTTTGCTGAATTTTGTAACACCGGTAATAAAAACAAACTGCAGATGCTCGTCGCAGGATTTTAAATTTCCGAAAAAGCCTTTAAAAAGCTTACGGCTTTCTTCCAAGGCTTCGTCTTCACTTTCTAAAAGAGATTTGTCGTATTCGTCAACTAAAACCACAACACCGAGCCCTGTTTTTTCGTGGGCAGATTCCAAAAGATAGCGGAAACGAAGTGCAAGTTCTTCATCTGGAATATTTTTATTTTTTCCGTATATTTCTTCCCATTTTGAAAGATGAATATTTAAGACACTTGCCAGGTCTTTTGAAGATCCGTATTTACTTCCATTAAAGTCAAAATAAAAAACAGGATACTTTATCCAGTCCTGCTCAAACTCTGCGATTTTTAAGCCTGTAAAAAGCTCTTTTTTGCCTTCAAAGTAAGCGCGCATTGTAGAAAGCAAAAGGCTTTTTCCAAAACGGCGCGGACGACTTAAAAAATACTGTCGACCTTCTGAAGCGAGCTTATAAACAAATTGTGTTTTATCGACATACAAAAAGTTTT
>CAVJSA010000086.1:0-7389 GCA_963651875.1 Lachnospiraceae bacterium
GGCAATCTATTGCGGAAAAGAGATTCCCGCATCAAGTGCGGGAATGACAATGTGGCAAATGCCGGAATGACAATGAGGCAAATGTCGGACAGACACTGCTGTAAAGCTGGAAGGCCGGTGATGCAAAGTCTGGAATGTCATTTTAACTTATTAGACTGTCCATAATTTCTTCTATTTTTAAGTATGTCAAACACTTCCCGCATCGCAAAAAACACTCTTGTCCTCTATTTCCGGCAGATTCTCATAATGCTCGTGTCGTTGTACACAGTGCGTGTTGTTTTAAACGTGCTTGGGGCAGAGGATTATGGAATCTATAACGTTGTTGCCGGTGTGGTTGATGTCGAACGACGGAAAATGAATAAACGTATTTTGATGGGGATTGAAGAAAAATGAAATCTTCAAACACTGTAATTCAATCAGATACAAGTAAAAATCATGTAATCTCATCTCTTTTGTGGAAATTCCTTGAACGTGGCGGAACTCAGGGCGTGCAGTTTGTAATTCAGATTGTGCTGGCTCGGATTTTGTGTCCTGAAGATTACGGAATCCTTGCAATTCTTATGGCTTTTATCGCCCTTGCAAATGTTTTTGTCCAGTCCGGATTCAATACTTCTCTGATTCAGAAAAAAGATGCGGACGAGGCTGATTTTTCTTCTGTGTTCTGGCTTTCGCTTTGTGTTTCTCTTCTATTGTATATTATTCTGTTTTTTGCTTCGCCGTTTATTGCGCGGTTTTATAAGAATGACATTCTTATTCCGGTTTTGCGGGTTCTTTCGCTCACCTTGTTCTTTGGGGCGTTGAACAGCGTCCAGAGTGCGATGGTCAGTAAGACAATGCAGTTCAAAAAGTTTTTCTTTAGCAGTATGGGCGGAGTTCTTGGCTCTGGAATTATAGGAATAATTTTTGCCTGCAACGGTTTTGGAGTGTGGGCTTTGGTTGCTCAGCAACTTGCGAATAATGTTCTTATAAGTGTGATTCTCTGGATAACCGTAAAATGGCGTCCGCATTTTGTTTTTAGTTTTGAAAAAGTAAGAGGGCTTTTTTCTTTTGGGTGGAAAATTCTTAGTTCTAATCTGTTGGCTGTTTTTGTTCAGCGTGTTTACAGTCTTGTAATAGGAAAAGTTTATTCCAGTTCTGATCTGGGATTTTTTACACGTGGCGAGCAGTTTCCAACAATTATAGCCACAAATCTTGACGGTTCAATTCAAAGTGTAATGCTCCCGACTTTGAGCAGTCATAACGAAAATATTGAAGATGTAAAAAGGCTTACACGTCGTTCAATCAGAACTTCTTGTTTCTGCCTTTTTCCATGTATGTTTGGAATGGCGGCAGTTGCAAAAAATCTTGTTCTTGTCCTTTTGACTGAAAAATGGCTTCCGTGTGTTCCGTTTTTGCAGTTTTCGTGTTTGTATTTTGCAATTTGGCCAATTCACACTGCAAATCTTACTGCAATAAATGCAATGGGAAGAAGCGATCTTTACTTAAAACTTGAGATTATAAAACAAACTATTGGAATTTTAGTTCTTTTTGCCACTCTAAAAATCAGTCTTTTGGCAATTGCTGTTGCTCGCGTTTTGTTTGGTTTTACTGCCACTTTTATAAATGCTTATCCGAATAAAAAACTTTTGAATTATTCGTATTTTGAACAAATCAGGGATATTTTTCCGGCTGCAAGTCTTTCTTTAGTTATGGCGCTTGCGGTTTATTTTTTAGGATTTTTATCGTTGCCTGTTATTTTGGTCTTACTAATTCAGATGCTATCCGGACTTCTTATTTATGCTTTCCTTTCAAAATTATTTCGACTAGAAGCGTTTGATTATCTTCTGCAAACGTTATCGGAATTTAAACAAAAGAGGGCATCAAAATGCTAAAACTAGCGAAACGTCTTGTAAAAAAAATCATCAGCATTTTCCTTTCTAAAGACTACGGTGTTTTTGGTGAGAACTCAAAAATCTACCGACCGAAAACGTTTATCGTAAACAAAAAACATATTTTTATTGGCAAAAATGTACTTGTAAGAAAATATGCCCGTATTGAGCCTGTAACAAAATGGCACGAACAGGCTTTCAATCCAAAAATCATAATCGGCGACGGCGTTACTTTTGAACAGAATCTTCATCTTACTTGCGTAAACAGAGTTGAAATCGGTGACTTTTCTTCTATTAGTAGCTTCGTTTTTATAACAGATATAGACCATGAATACAGAGATAGTTCAAAGCCTGTAATGCAGCAGCCGCTTTTAGTAAGCGAAACGGTAATTGGGAAATGCAGTTTTGTTGGTACTGGCGTAAAAATTATGGCGGGTGTTCATATCGGCGAACATTCTGTAATCGGGGCGAATTCTGTTGTAACGCATGATATTCCGCCTTATTCGGTTGCCGCCGGAATTCCTGCAAAAGTTATAAAAAAGTTCAATTTTGAAACAAATCAATGGGAGAAAACAAAATGAAAATACTTGTAACTGGTGCGAACGGTTTTATGGGACACGGAATCATAAAGGAGCTTTCGGAAAGCGGAAATGAGATTGTCGCCTCAGACTTCACGGATTTTACTTACGGATATAAAAATGTCTCTTCAATTGCCGGGAATCTTTTTGAAATAGAGAATCCGTTTGAGTATTTCGGCAAGCCTGATGTCCTTGTCCATCTTGCCTGGCGTGACGGATTTAAACATGCCTCGGATAACCATATTCTCGATTTGCCTAAGCATTACGAATTTCTTAAGAAAATGGTTTGTGGTGGCGTAAAGAAACTTGTCGTTCTTGGAAGCATGCACGAGGTCGGATTCCACGAGGGAAGCATAAACGAGAACACTCCATGCAATCCGCTTTCTCTTTACGGAATTGCAAAAAACGCTTTGAGACAGATGACGGAGCTGCTTGTAAAAAACACGGAAACAAGACTTCAGTGGGTACGCGGTTTTTATATTGTTGACAATACAGTAAAAGGTTGCTCGATTTTTTCCAAAATAATGCAGGCTGCGGCTGACGACAAGAAGACGTTTCCGTTCACGTCTGGAATAAACCAGTTTGATTTTTTGGATTTTGACGAGTTTTGCAGGCAGGTTGCCGCGGTGGTTCTGAATGATACAGTTTTCGGAACAATAAACGCCTGCTGTGGAAAGCCTGAAACGCTTGCTTCCCGCGTCGAGCGGTTCATAAAAGACAACAACTTGGACATAAAACTTGAATACGGCGCATTCCCCGACCGACCTTACGATTCTCTTGCGATTTGGGGAGACAGCAAAAAAATTCAAAAAATAATGGAGAGCAGATAATGGAAGAGAAAAAAATCGGAATCGTTACTGTTTTGTACAACAGCGAAAAAGTTCTTGATGATTTTTTTGACAGCCTTAAAAGGCAGACATACAAGAATTTTGTGCTTTATGTTATAGATAATCTTTCTCCAGATAATTCTCTAGAAAAGGCGAGAACTTTGGCTGCGGAATGTGCGTTTGAATCAAAATTTATTCCGAACAAAGAAAATTACGGAGTTGCAAAAGGCAACAATCAGGGGATTATTTCTGCTCTTTATGACGGCTGTGATTATGTTTTGCTTTCCAACAATGACATAGTCCTTGAAAACGACACAATCGAGTTGCTGTACAAAGGAATGATAGAAAACAAGGCAGATATGGCTGTCCCTAAAATCTATCTTTACAACTCCACAAAACTGTGGGGAGCGGGAGGAAAATTTAACAGAATAAATGATTGCACAATTCAGTTTGGGTACAACAAAGAAGATTGTGGGAAATATTCAAAAACAAAAAAAGTGTCTTATGCTCCAACCTGCTTTATGCTGATTGAAAAGTCAGTTTTCTATGACGTTGGATTAATGGACGAAAAATATTTTGTCTATTACGACGACACGGATTTTGTTTTTAGAAGTCAAAAAGTGCATAAACGGCTTTTTTATATTCCAGAGCCTAAAATGCAGCACAAGGAAAGCGTCTGCACAGGAAAACGTTCTGACTTTTCTTACAAATACACATATAGAAACAGAATCTATTTTATCTCAAAGCACAGAAAATTCTGGAAACTCAATTATTTTGTTCAGATTGTTTATGATGCGACCATTAGAAAAATCAGAATGAGAAATAACAAATCTCAATACAAAATAATTTCGGCTGCTTTAAGAAATGGTTATGCACTTGGAGTTGCAAAGTGAACTACGCCCTGATTTTTGCAGGTGGCTCTGGTCTCAGAATGAACAGCCGCAGCCGACCCAAGCAGTTTTTGCAGTTTTACGGAAAGGAATTGATTATTCATACTCTGGAGAATTTTCAGAACCACCCGGAAATCGATGGGATTGCCGTTGTCTGCATTGAAAGTTGGATATCGTATCTACAAAAATTGCTTTCAAAATACGGAATTGACAAGGTAAAGAAAATCGTTCCCGGAGGAGAAACAGGTCAGGAGTCAATTTATAACGGACTAAAAGCGATTCAAAGTTTTTCGGACGAGGATTCTGTTGTGCTGATTCACGACGGCGTTCGTCCTTTTATAAACGAGGACGTAATCAGCGAGTGTATAAAGACGGTAAAAGAGAAAGGTTCTGCGGTTACGGTTGTTCCCGCTATTGAAACGATTGTTACGCTTGACGGCGAAAAAATCCAGTCAATCACCGACAGAAGCAAGTGTTTTCTCGCACGTGCACCTCAGTGTTTTGTACTTAAAGATATTTTGTTTGCACATGAAAAGGCGCGTGCCGACGGCAATACAAATATGATTGACAGCGCAAGTTTGATGAAGTTTTACGGACACGAACTTTACACGGTAAAGGGCAACGTTGACAACATAAAAATCACAACTCCGGCGGATTTCTACACGTTCAAGGCGTTGTATGAGGTGCGCGAGAATCAGCAGATTTTCGGGCTGTAAGGGAATACGAAAATGGAACTAAGCAAAATATTAAACGAAGATTTTGAATACATCAGACAGAACTACGACTCTTCTTTTCTGAATGGAAAGAGCGTGTTCATCACGGGAGCGACTGGTCTTTTGGGAAAACAGTTGTGTCTTTATCTTATGTATTTGAATGAAAAGAATAACTCTGACATTCACATTTATGCTTTTGTGCGAAGCCTCGAAAAAGCGGAAAAAGTTTTCTGCGGTGAATACAAGAATCCTGCGATTACGTTTGTAAAGGGCGATGTTACTTTCCCCGTCATTACGAGAACTGCGCAGCACGACGAAGCAATCAATTCGCTAGATGAGATTGATTCGCCTTCGGCTTTCAATGACGCGGAAAATACGGTTAGCAATGATGTGTGTGATGTGGCTCGCAATAACGGCTTAGAGGTACCTTCTCACATCGACTACATAATCCACTGCGCGAGCATCACTGTAAGCAAAGAATTTATAAATCACGCGGTTGAAACAATAGACATTGCTGTAAACGGCACGCTAAATATGCTCCGCTTTGCAAAGGAAAAGAATGCAGACGGATTTTTGTATCTTTCGAGCATGGAAGCATTCGGCATAACATCAGGCATTGGCGAGGTGAGCGAAAAAGACTTGGGCTACATCGACATTTCATCTCCGCGCTCAAGTTACATGGAAAGCAAGCGTATGTGCGAGAATCTGTGCGCATGTTTTGCGTCAGAATACGGCTTAAACGCAAAATCAGTCAGACTGGCTCAAGTCTTCGGTCCTGGAATTGACTATAACGACACGCGGGTTGCCGCTTATTTTGCTCGAAGCGTAATAGAAAACACGGACATCACTTTAAAAACCGAAGGAAAGACAAAACGCCCTGTTCTGTACACGCGCGATGCTGTGAGCGCGATTCTTACGGTTTTAAAAAACGGTGAAAAAGGCGAAACATACACGGCGGCAAATCCCGAAACGTTTGTGACAATTCGCGACACTGCGGAACTTATCTCGCAGAAAATTGCCGGCAGAAAAATAAAGGTTGAGTTCGACATACAGGGAACACCAGCTGAGTATGCGCCAAATCTTAATCTTAATCTTAATGTAGACAAACTTTCTTCTCTTGGCTGGAAGCCGTCTGTGGGGCTGGAAGAAGCGTACAGAAGAATGATTGCGGAGATGAGGGGAGAATAAATGAGTTTCATAAAAAAATTTGGGAAAATCAATTTTCGCTCTATATTTTTAAATTTTTATTTATTGCCGTTTTCACAAGCTATCCATTTTCCAATTTCAGTTGCAAGAAATGTGAAAATCACTTCTTTATATCGGGGGGGGGTACGATTGAATAGTAAAAGACTGAAACCTGCAATGATTCAGATAGGCTATTGCAATGTCGGAACTATTGATTCGCATACTGCGACTACAGTTATACAAATAGAAAGAGGCGGGTGTATAGTTTTTTATGATACTGCAAAGATTGGCTGTGGGAGCAGTATTTCGATTGGAAAAAATGCCATCATTGAATGTAAAGGAATTTTTAACGTTACAGCAAAAAGTTCGTTTATTTCAAAAAATAAAATAGCTTTTGGGGATAACGTCCTTGTAAGTTGGGATTGTCTTTTTATGGACACCGATTTCCACAAAATCATTCAAGAAAATAGTGTGGTAAACAAATCTAAAGAAATTATTGTTGGAAATAATACATGGATTTGCTGTAGAAGCACAATTCTTAAAGGGGCAAAAATTCCTGACGGCAGTGTAATTGGAGCTGGCTCTCTTTTTTCCAGTAATTTTCATGAAGAAAATTGCTTGTATGCAGGTGTTCCGGCTAAAAAAATAAAAGAAAATATTTCTTGGGAAATTTAATACGCCTATGTATTTTATTCCTTATATGCTTTTATTTTTAATAACTCTCGCCTTTTCAATTCCTGTAAGTAATGGAAAGAGAATTTCAAATTGTGAATTTATAAAAATGGAGTATTTTTATATACTTGGTTTCTTTATTTTATTCTTAGGACTTCGCGGCTGCATTTATACTGACTGGATTAATTACGAGAGATATTTTCGAATTGCACCAAAATTTTCTGATGGCTATGAAAAAATAGTTAGATATTTTGAAAAATGCAATTATGAAAAAGGTTATTTGGTTTTAACAATCCTGTTCAAATCAATTTATGATAATTACTTTTTTCTGCAATTTCTTATTGTATGCTTTAACTGCATTGTCTTATTTTCTTTTTTCAAAGAGTTTTCTAAGGAAAATCCATGCTTATGTTTTTTAATCCTTTTGTCTTTCTACGGATTGAGTATTAGCATAAATCTATTAAGAAATAGTATAGCAATTTCATTTTTTATTATTTCAATAAAATATATCAATAAAAAAGATTTTAAAAGATATTGTATTCTCAATTTTTGCGGTTTTCTGTTTCATTCATCATCAATAATTTATATACCGTTATATTTTTTCCTTAAAAAAAAGCATAAAAAATACTTTATTTTATTTTTCTTCTGTGTTGGTC
>CAVJSA010000087.1:0-7389 GCA_963651875.1 Lachnospiraceae bacterium
CTGTGCCACGGACGGCACGCAAAGACAGTAGACCGCAAGAAATGCGTAGCATTTGTTGCCTGACAGGATGTCAGAAACAACCTCGTTATTAACGTGTGCGCAAAGTGCGCACGGCCTAAGCCTTTCGGCTTAGGGATAGTAGGGGCGCCGGAGGCGTTCTGCTGATTGTCTGTGTTCACTGGGTAAATGTCCAGCCGTCTGTTGTCTGTGCCACGGACGGCACGCAAAGACAGTAGACCGCAAGAAATGCGTAGCATTTGTTGCCTGACAGGATGTCAGAAACAACCTCGTTATTAACGTGTGCGCAAAGTGCGCACGGCCTAAGCCTTTCGGCTTAGGGATAGTAGGGGCGCCGGAGGCGTTCTGCTGATTGTCTGTGTTCACTGGGTAAATGTCCAGCCGTCTGTTGTCTGTGCCACGGACGGCACGCAAAGACAGTAGACCGCAAGAAATGCGTAGCATTTGTTGCCTGACAGGATGTCAGCAGAATGGAGCGCCCGACGCGGAACCCCGAAAAGCCCGACCCGCCACTTTTGTGGCGGGGAAGCTCCAGAACAAAAAAATCAAAACAGATTAATTTAGTCCTTCCATCTTGTGTATTTGTCACATTCAAGGATTTTTTTTGCGTTTTCTATGCGTTCGGCGGTTGGACTTTCTGTGTCTTTTAAGACGTAATCGATTCCGAGATCTTTGTATTTTGCAATTGCAAGTCCGTGGTAAGGCAGAATTTCTACACGGTAAACGTTAGAAAGAGTGCGGATAAAATCGCGGGTTTGGGTAAGATATTCGTCGTTGTCGGTAATTCCCGGGGTCAGAACGTGTCGAATCCAGATCGGCTTTTGAATTTCGTCGAGATAGGCAAACATTTCGCGGATGTTTTTTCCGGTGTGGCCTGTAAGTTTTATGTGTTCTTCTTCGTTAATGTGCTTTATGTCCATTAAAAGAATGTCTGTAACTTCCATTAACTTTTTGAATTTTTCAAACCATTCGCCTTCTTTTGTAAAAGGTCCGCCAGCTGTGTCGATGCAGGTATTTACGCCTTCTTTTTTTGCGAGTGTGAACAGTTCAATTAAAAAATCAATCTGTAAGAGTGGTTCTCCGCCAGAAACTGTAATTCCGCCTTTTTTGCCCCAGTAAGAGCGGCAGGAAAGTGCTTCTTTTAGAACGTCGGCAGCCTCGTAGAGTTTGCCGTCTTTCATGTTCCATGTGTCTGGATTGTGGCAGAATTTACAGCGCATATTGCAGCCGGCTGTAAAAACAATGAATCTTGAACCAGGGCCGTCTACACAGCCAAAACTTTCAAACTGATGAATGTATCCTTTCATAGTGTGCCTCTTGTTTGCGCTTTTTTTTTGTTCTGCGCGGAAGTGATGAAAAAAAAGCCACCCCAGCAAGAACTAGAGTGGCTTTGTTGTTAGTTCAGTTCAACTACAGAGAAGCGTGGCATGTACGAGCGATAACGTCGTCCTGCTGTTCCTTTGTAAGGTTGATGAAGCGAACTGCGTATCCTGAAACGCGAACTGTGAAGTTTGCATATTCGGGCTTTTCTGGGTGAGCCTGGCAGTCCTTGAGCTTGTCAACGCCGAATACGTTTACGTTGAGGTGGTGTGAACCAGCGTGTCCTGAATCTGGACCGCAGTCAAAGTAACCGTCGAGAACGTTTACAAGGTTAGAAATTCTTTCTTCTTCGTTGTGTCCGAGTGCGCTTGGGTTGATTGTCTGTGTGTTAGAAATACCGTCCAATGCGTATTCGTATGGGAGTTTAGCAACAGAGTTCAAAGATTTTACGAGACCCTTTGTTTCTGCACCGTAGCTTGGGTTAGCTCCTGGAGAGAATGGTTCGTGTGCTTTGCGTCCGTCTGGGAGAGCACCAGTTGCTTTTCCGTATACAACGTTTGAAGTGATTGTAAGGATAGAAGTAGTTGGTTCTGCGTTGCGGTATGTCGGGTGCTTTCTGATCATTGTCATAAAGTCTTTCAAGAGCTGAACTGCAATTGCGTCTGCTCTGTCGTCATCCTGACCGTAGCGTGGGAAGTCGCCTTCAACGATAAAGTCTTTTGCCAATCCCTTAACAACTTCTTTTACAGCGCCTGTTTTCTTGTCTTTGATTTCTACATCGCCACGAACAACCTTTACTTTTGCATATTTGATTGCAGAAAGTGAGTCTACTACGTGAGAGAAACCAGCGATACCAGTTGCGAATGTTCTCTTGAGGTTTGTGTCTTCGAGAGCAAGTTCTGCAGCTTCGTAGTAGTATTTGTCGTGCATGTAGTGGATTGCGTTCAATGAGTTAACATAGATTCCAGCAAGCCATTCGAGCATCTGCTTGTATTTTGCAACAACTTCTTTGTAGTTAGAAGCATCGAGAACATCAGCTGTGATTGGCTGATAAGCAGGTCCTACCTGTACGCCTGGTGTAAGTCCATCTGGCTCGTCGCGTCCACCGTTGATAGCGTAGAGAAGTGCTTTTGCGAGGTTAGCGCGTGCTCCGAAGAACTGCATTTCTTTACCTGTCTGTGTAGCAGATACACAGCAGCAGATTGAGTAGTCATCACCCCAAACTGGGCGCATTACATCGTCGTTTTCGTACTGGATAGAAGATGTGTCGATAGAAATCTTTGCTGCATAGCGACGGAAGTTTTCTGGGAGTCTCTTAGAGTAGAGAACTGTCATGTTTGGTTCTGGAGCTGGTCCCATGTTTTCGAGTGTGTGGAGGAAGCGGAAGTCGTTCTTTGTAACGAGTGAGCGTCCGTCCTGTCCAAGACCGCCTACTTCGAGTGTTGCCCAAACTGGGTCGCCAGAGAAGAGGTTGTTGTAAGATTCGATACGTGCAAAGCGAACCATGCGAGCCTTCATTACGAAGTGGTCAACGAGTTCCTGTGCCTGAGCTTCTGTGATCAAGCCTGCTTTGAGGTCGCGTTCGATGTAGATGTCGAGGAATGTAGAAACACGTCCGATAGACATAGCTGCACCGTTCTGTGTTTTGATTGCTCCGAGGTAACCGAAGTACAACCACTGAACAGCTTCTTTTGCTGTTGTAGCTGGTTTAGAAATATCGTATCCGTAGATAGCTGCCATTTCTTTAAGACCTTTGAGAGCCTTAACCTGGTCAGCAACTTCTTCCTTAAGACGGATAACATCTTCTGTCATTGTTCCGTCGCCGATATTTGCCTTGTCAGCTTCCTTGCATTTGATGAGGTAGTCGATACCGTAAAGAGCTACACGGCGGTAGTCGCCAACGATACGTCCACGTCCGTATGTATCAGGCAAACCAGTCAAGATGTGTGAGCGGCGAACACCGCGGATCTCTGGAGTGTATACCTGGAATACAGCGTCTGAGTGTGTCTTGTGATATTCAGTAAAAATCTTGTGGAGTTCTGGATTTGGTGTGTAGCCATACATTTCGCATGACTCTTCTGCCATTTTAATTCCACCGTATGGCATGAAAGCTCTTTTGAGAGGTTTGTCTGTCTGGAGACCTACAACCTGTTCGAGATCTTTCAATTCTGGATCAATGTATCCAGCCTGGTGAGCTGTAAGACCTGTTACAATTTCAGTGTCCATATCAAGAACACCAGTTCTTTCTTTTCCGTCGAGACCTACAGACTTTTTGTTGTGTTCAGCCTTCTGCAACTCCTGCAATTTAGCAAAGAGTTTGTTTGTTCCTTCAGTTGGACCTGCGAGGAATTTTTCGTCGCCATCATAAGGTGTGTAGTTGTTCTGGATGAAGTCACGAACGTTTACTTCTTCTTTCCAAAGGCGTCCTTTGAAACCGTCCCAAGCTTCTGACATAAGAATCTCCTTATACCTGCATTTTTTTTGATTTTGAGCTCTGGAATATAGACGCTTGAAGACACCGAAATTAACCTTGAAGTGCGTACAAAGACGGACAAGGAATTTACGGCCAAGGCTGCGGTTGCGGCAGAAAAATGGCGCTTTAATTAAGAGTGTTTCCAAAACAGCAGTTATTACGCAGGCTCGTATTTATGCAAGCAAATTTGTATATAAACCATCTGAAATGTGCGGAATCTCCGCGACAAAACAGATTCTGTTTCAGTGGTTTTATAATAATGAAATATAAAACGCGTTTCAACTGAAAATAGCGTTATTGGTTCTAAATTTTCTCGATTAACACAATATCTAGCTATTTAAACATTTCTTCGAGGGTTTGTTTTGGAACAAGACCAATAGAAGTTTTTTCTGCCTTGCCGTTTTTAAAGAGAATTACGGTTGGAATGCTTACGATTCCAAATTCTCTTGAAAGCTCTTCTTCGTTGTCAACATTTACTTTGCCGACTTTTATTTTGCCTTCGTTTTCTTCTGCAATTTCTGCAAGAGTAGGGGCGAGCATTTTGCATGGACCGCACCAGTCTGCCCAGAAATCAACAAGAACAGGCACACTAGACTTTAAAACTTCAGCTTCAAAATTAGCTTTTGTGATAGTAACTTCCATATATAACTCCAAAAAATGAATTTAAGTTTTAATTGATACAATAAAGTTAGTCAAAAAAGTGCGAAAAGGAAAGTTAAAAAGGGAAGGTTTAATAATAAAAACACACGGAAAGCCACTTTGTTTTGCAAGGTGAACTTTCCGTGTGTTGCTTGAGATTCCCCGGTCGAGCCGGGGAATGACATAGAAGTTAAGTCGGGGAATGACATTAGCGGATTTTGTCATTGTCGGGCGTCCCCTTGTCATTGTCGGGCTTGACCCGACAATCTATTGTAAAAAGAGATTCCCTGGTCAAGCCAGGGAATGACATAGAAATTAAGCCGGGGAAGGACATAGAACTCAAGTCCTGGAAGGACATAGAAATCAAGTCCTGGAAGGACATAGAAATCAAGTCCTGGAAGGACATAGAAATCAAGTCCTGGAAGGACATAGAAATCAAGTCCTGGAAGGACATAGAAATCAAGTCCTGGAAGGACATAGAAATCAAGTCCTGGAAATGACCGAAAAGTCAAATCCGGGACTTACATTCTTACGCGTAAATCGGGCGTACGCTGATTACGGCTTCGCAGTCTGAAAGGAGTTTAAGAGAAGCTTCGTCAACTTTGCCGTCAACGTCGATTAAAGCGTATGCAATGTCGCCGCGGCTCTGGTCAACGATTCCTGCAATGTTTAATTTTGCGTCTCCTAAGATTGTCGTAAACTTTGCAATCATTCCCGGAACGTTTTTGTGCGGAATGCAGAGGCGTGTTCCGTTTACTGGAATTGCGCTGTCGATTGCGGCACGCGGAAAGTTTACAGAGTTTACGATTGCTCCAGTTTCAAGGAAGTCGCGGAGCTCTTTAACTGCCATTACTGCGCAGTTGTCTTCTGCTTCCGGAGTAGAAGCTCCGAGGTGAGGAAGGCAGATTACCTTGTCGTTGTTCATCAAGGCTTCGTCTGCAAAGTCTGTAACGTGGGCAGCAACTTTTCCTGCTTCAAGGGCAGCTAAAATGTCTGCGTTGTTTACGAGTCCGCCGCGCGCAAGGTTAATGATTCTTACTCCGTCTTTCATTGTCTTAATGCTAGAAGCGTTAATCATTCCCTTTGTTTCGTCTGTCTGCGGAACGTGGATTGTAATATAGTCTGCCTTTGTGTAAATTCCTTCGAGAGTTTCAGAAACCTTTACATTGTGGTCGAGAGAAAGGGCAGCTTTTACAGAAAGGAAAGGATCGTAGCCGATTACGTTCATTCCAAGCGCGATTGCTGTGTTTGCAACCTGAGCGCCGATTGCTCCAAGACCGATTACGCCGAGAGTTTTTCCTTTAAGTTCAGGACCGACAAACTTAGACTTGCCTTTTTCTGCCAGGGCAGCGATTTCGTCTCCCTTGCCGGTAAGCTCAGTGTTTACCCATTTGTTTGCGGCAACTACAGGACGGCTGGAAATCAGCAATGCAAGAATTACAAGCTCTTTTACAGCATTTGCGTTTGCCCCAGGAGTGTTAAAAACGACAACGCCCTTTTCTGCAAGTTCCTTGCAAGGAATATTGTTTGTGCCGGCTCCGGCGCGAGCTACAGCCTTTGTGTTTGCCGACAGAGCCATTTCGTGCATGTCTGCAGAGCGAACAAGAATTGCATCCGGATTGTTGAGTTCCGAAGCAACTTCGTAGCTGTCGTGCGGAAAATTGTCGAGACCGACAGAACTGATTTTATTTAAAGTCTGAATCTTAAACATTTTGTATCTCCAGTTTTCTTAGTTTGCTGCGGCAAACTTTTTCATAAATTCAACAAGTGCTTTTACACCGTCAATAGACATTGCGTTGTAGATAGAAGCTCTCATTCCGCCTACAAGACGGTGGCCTTTTAAGTTAACAAGACCTGCTGCCTTTGCTTCCTTTACGAATTTGTCGTTGATTTCCTTTTCTTTTGCAAGACTTGCTTCGTCAGTTGCTCCGGTTGAATATTTTGTAAGGAACGGAACGTTCATGAGAGAGCGGCTGCCTTTTTCTGTTGTTGCGTGGTAAAAGTCAGAATTATCGAGGAAGTCGTAAAGATAGTCAGCCTTTTCCTGGTTTCGCTTAAGCATTCCTTGAGCTCCGCCGTTCTTTTCGATCCAGTGCAAAACCTTGTCCAGAACATAGATTGTGTAGCATGGAGGAGTATTGTACATAGAACCGTTGTCAGCGTGAGTTTTGTAAGCGAGCATTGTCGGAGTTCCTGGCAGGCAGTCAGCAGGTTCTGGAATCAGGTCTTCGCGGATAATTACGAGAGTAACGCCGGCAGGTGCAAGATTTTTCTGAGCGCCTGCAAACAAAAGACCAAATTTAGAAACATCGAGGGGTTCAGACAAAACGCAGGAAGAAATATCTGCAACCAGAGGAATGTTTCCAGTTTCCGGAATGTATTCGTAATGAGTTCCCATGATTGTGTTGTTAAAACAGATGTAAGCGTAGTCGTAGTCGCCTTCGATTTTTTCTACACGCGGAATGTAAGAATAGTTTTTGTCCTTTGAAGAAGCGATAATGTCAACATCAACGCCGAGCTTTTTAGCTTCTGCAGCGGCTTTTTTAGCCCAGACACCGGTTTCGATGTAAGCTGCCTTTTTGTGGTGAATGCCAAGGTTTTCTGCAACCATTGCAAACTGTGTCGAACCTCCGCCCTGAATAAAAAGAACCTTGTAGTTTTCCGGAACATTCATGAGCTTTCTGACCATAGCTTCAGCGTCTTCGATAATAGGCTCATAATCCTTAGAACGGTGGCTCATTTCCATTACAGACTGACCGCTTCCGTTGTAGTCGAGCATTTCTGCAGCACATTCTTTTAAAACATCTTCCGGAAGACAAGAAGGACCAGCACTAAAATTGTAAACTCTTGACATTTGTTTCCTCACTTTTTTGTCAATTTTGTTTGGGCGTTACCGTGGCAAAGCCACGGTCGGGCTATCCGGGGTTGCGCTATTCGCT
>CAVJSA010000088.1:0-2015 GCA_963651875.1 Lachnospiraceae bacterium
CGTGCGCTTTAGCGCACACGATAATAAGCAGTTTACGATAGTAAACTGCCAGCGTAGCAGTCGTCAGACTGATACGCCAAAATCCCTTGCGCGACAGTGCGGACATGTCATTATCGGGCCTTGACCCGATAATCTCAAAGAAGATTCCCGCATCAAGTGCGGGAATGACAACGCATCAGGCCAAAAGTTTACTTAGTTGTGTTCTTGTAAACTCTGTTAAGTGCAACCGGGTGGAATTCAATTCCTTCAACGTTAGACTTAACCATACAAGCATCAGCCTGCTGATAGAGAGGGAAGATAACAGTGTCTTCAAGAACGATCTTCTCTGCAGCCTTGAGAGTTTCCCATCTTTCAGCTGGTTTCTGAGCATATTTTCCTGTAACGCAAGATTCAATCAAAGCATCGTAAGCAGGATTTGACCAAAGTCCGTAGTTGTTAGAATTGTTTGTAACCCACATTCCAAGGTAAGTCATTGGATCTGCATAATCCGGGCCCCATCTTGTAAATGCAAGATCGAAGTTTCCGTTCTGCATGTCCTGAACACGCTGTTTTTTAGGCTGAACACGAAGATTGATTGTAACTCCAGGAAGAGTTTTTTCAATCTGCTCCTTGATTACAGCTGCCACATTCTGCTGAACAGTTGTGTCGTCAACAATCATCTCAAAAGTGAATTTGTCTTTTCCAAGTTCAGCCTTTGCTCTCTTGTAGAATTCCTGTGCTTTTGCAGCGTCGAAATCGCAAAGTTCAGGGAATTCTTTCTGTGTTGTAATAAAGTCTTCACCGTTTTCGTTGTAAGCAAATTCTGCTGGAACTGGAGTGTAAGCTGCCATTGAGCCGTCTTTTACAACATTTTTAACGATAGATTCGCGGTCAAAAGCAAAAATAAATGCTTTGCGCATATTAAGATTCTGGAATTCAGGAATTTTTTCAATCATTGGAGAAACGTACCAAAGGTATCCAGCTCCGATTGTCTTAAATTCTGGATCATCTTTAACCTGGTCAACCTGGTCTCCAGAAAGCTTAACAATGTCGAGTGTGCCGTTCTGGTAAGCCATCAAAGACTGCTGGCTGTCTTTAATAACCTGATAGTTCAATCCGTCAAGCTTTACGCGTGCAGCATCCCAATATTTGTCATTCTTTTTAAGAGAGAAAGAAAGAGCTGCCGGCTGATAGTCTGTCATAACGAAAGCACCGTTAGAAAGAACTGTGTCAGCACTTGTTCCAAACTTGTCGCCTACAGATTCGTAGAATTTGCGGTTTACAGGATAGAATGTCGGGAAGTAAAGAATTGAATCAAAGTAAGAAACAGGAACTTCAAGCTGAACTTCAAGAGTTTTTTCATCAACTGCTTTAATTCCAAGAGCGTCTAAAGGAAGTTCGCCTGCAATAACTTTAGCAGCATTTTTTACCTGACCAATGTCAGAAAGCATGTATGAATATTCAGAAGCAACTTTTGGATCAACAGCGCGCTGCCAGCCAAAAACAAAGTCGTCAGCTGTTACAGGATCTCCGTTAGCCCAGAAAGCATCTTCACGCAATTTAAAAGTATAAGTTAAACCATCTGCCGAAACAGTTTCTTCTGCACAAAGTGCGTTGATAGTAGAACCGTCTCCAGCCATCTGTTTAAGACCGTCTGTGTAGTTAGCGATAACTTCAAAAGAAGTTCCGTCAACAGCCTGCTGTGGGTCGAGGGAAGCAACCTCAACTTCAACCATTACATTGAGAACATTGCTTTTTGCAGTTTTATTTCCACCGCAAGAAACAAGACCCAAAGTTAAAAACGCAGCTACACCAACTGCAGCACCTTTTAACAAAGATTTCATCTTTGCACCTCCGTGTTTTTTTTCACGTAAAAAATTAAAAAAAAAGGCTGACCCCGTAAAAATAGTGCCAGCCGTCTCTGCCTAGACAAAAAATTATAAAAAATTTGTAAAATTTGTTCAATAAAGTACAAAAAAAGATTTTGTTTTATAGCAGGTTTAATTTCAAGGTTAAAATTTTACAGTCCTTCCAGC
>CAVJSA010000088.1:2432-7359 GCA_963651875.1 Lachnospiraceae bacterium
AAAACAAATCCAAAGTGCTGTCGAGATAAATCTTTTCCCGCACATTAAGCTGAAATTCAGGCTTTGTCATATAGTAAAGAATAAACTCCAGAATCAGCGCGCTTCCAAGCCCCCGCCCTTCAATCTTAAAATTAGAAAACCCGAGCGGAGCATATTTTTTTTGAATGTCTTCTATTCCGATAAACGCCGGGCTTTGCATCGCTTTAGAAAAAACATAGCCTTCACTTCCGCCCGGAGAATTACAGATATGGTCAGAAACGTTTTCTCCAAGATTTTTTCGACTCACGTTTTCATAGCAGAGCTTGCGCTCAGTGCAGCCCGTCCAGCAGCATTCATTGCATAAAAATTCAGCCTTGTTTTTTTGCTCCTGGCTAAGGCAAGAAAGATTTTCAAACATTTTGTTCAGTCTAAAGTCTGGAACAACATAACTAAAATCCTTGCAGTTCACTTCTTTTGTAAAATCTTCAAAATCCGTTATGACTTTCGTAGTTGAAGACACAAAATAAAAGTCAGGATAATTTTTTTTAAGATATTCAAGCAAAGTTTCAGAATGAATAATAATTCCGTTTTTAACTTCACCATTTTTGCTCTGGAATAGCCGGCAAAGAGCATTGCATTTTTTATCCGAAAGATGTTCAGCTTTTAAAAGCGAATTAGAAAAAGTAAGTCGGGCTGAAATTCCGTATTTTTTAAGCAAGGCCAAAACTTCTTCCGCCACGTTTTCGCCAAAACCCGCCCTTCCTCCGCCCCAAATGCAGTCACAAGGCGCGCCATAAATCGAGCCGATTTCGCACCAGTCATAAAAATATTCCCTATGCTCAAAAAAAAGCGGCAAAAAAGCAGAGTAAAAATCAAAAAATTCAAAAAGTCCCGGAAGATGATAATAAATAGTAGATTTTTTCATTGATGTGCGTAAATTATTCGCAAAACCTTGTTTTTTTTTAATTCCTAAAAACTTTAGAAGAAGGAAAACTTTTAATTTTCTATGCAATATGTTTTAAATGAAAAAACGGACATTTTTCCATCTCTAAATTTCTATAAAAGACTTCGCTATTTTAACATAGATTCGAAGAATTCAAAAATTGTTTAAAAATCTGCACCACAAAAAAAACGCCCGCAGTGCTTTGGCAAAAACCAGGCACTGCGGGCGTTCTGTTCCACAGCGGTTAAAATACTCAACCGCCGTAATTCAGCCTATCTTATTTATAAAGCTCGATAAGTTTCTGCAAGTGAACAAATCTTGCTTTTGCTGCTTCTTCGTTTCTGTCGAACAGAACTTTTGCGCGTTCCGGGAACTTGCGTGTAAGTGAAGAATAGCGGGTTTCGTTGTTCAAGAAGCTCTGGTAAGTTCCGTCGCCTTCCTTAGAAGTAAGGGTAAACGGATTCTTTCCTTCTGCCTTGAGAGCCGGGTTAAAGCTGAACAGATTCCAGTAGCCGGCCTTTACGGCAGCCTTCATTTCGTCCTGACAGTGGTTCATTCCACCCTTAACACCATGGAGTTCGCAAGGAGCGTATCCGATGATAAGCGAAGGACCGTTGTAAGCTTCGGCTTCTTTAATAGCCTTGAGAGCCTGTGCAGGGTTAGCGCCGAGAGCAATCTGAGCAACGTAAACATATCCGTAGCTCATTGCAATTTCAGAAAGCGACTTTTTGCCAACTTCCTTACCGGCAGCGGCAAACTGGCAAACTTCACCAATGTTAGAAGCCTTAGAAGCCTGTCCGCCTGTATTTGAGTACATTTCTGTATCGAATACCATAACGTTGATATTTTCTCCAGACGCAAGAACGTGGTCCAAACCGCCGAATCCGATATCGTAAGCCCAACCGTCTCCACCAAAAATCCATACAGATTTCTTTGAGAGGTAGTCTTTCTTTTCAAGAATTTCTTTAGAAGTGTCGCAGCCGCAAGCTTCGAGTTCTTTTACAAGAGCGTCTGTTGCAGGAGCGTTTGCGATTGTGTCGTTCTTTGTTTCCAGGTACTTAGCAATTGCGCCCTTAAGAGAAGCGTTGTCTGTCTTAGACTCAACTTCTTCAAGCTTAGAAATCAGGCTATCGCGGATAAATTTCTGTCCTGCGTACATACCAAGACCGTGTTCTGCGTTGTCTTCAAAGAGTGAGTTAGCCCAAGCAGGACCTTTCTTTGAATCCTTGTTGATTGTATAAGGAGCTGTTGCGGCAGGTCCGCCCCAGATTGAAGAACATCCAGTAGCATTAGAAATGTACATGTGTTCGCCAAAGAGCTGAGTAATAAGACGAGCGTAAGAAGTTTCTGCACAGCCTGCGCATGAGCCAGAGAATTCAAGCAATGGCTGGTTGTACTGAGATGTCATTGGAGAAAGCGGCAATGTGTCAACTTCCGGCTTCTTAGAAACGTTTGCAACAAGGTAATCCCACTGTGGCTGGTTAGCAACGAGGCTTTCCTGTGGAACCATTGTAAGAGACTTTGTAGGACAAACTGTTGTACATTCTCCACAGCCCATACAGTCGAGAGGAGAAACAGACAATGTGTATTTGTACTGAGAAAGTTTCGGATTCTTTACAGCAAGAGTCTTTGCTCCAAGACCTTCAACTTTTGCAGCTTCATCAGCAGTAAGAAGGTATGGACGCAATGTTGCGTGAGAGCAGACAAATGCACAAGAGTTACACTGAACACAAGTTTCAGCGTTCCATGCAGGAACCATAACGGCAGTTCCGCGTTTTTCGTAAGCAGAAGCGCCAAGTTCAAACTGACCGTCGGCAATGTCTTTGAATGCAGAAACAGGAAGGTTGTCTCCGTCCATAAGTCCGATTGGATTCATGAGCTTTTCAACCATTGCAACTGTCTTAGCTTCGCCCTTAAGAGCTGGCTTTGGAGCGTCAGCAGCAGGATTTGCCCAGCTTTCAGGAATTTTAACTTCGTGCAAAGCTCCGGCACCCTGGTCGATTGCCTGACAGTTCATGTCAACAACGTCCTGGCCTTTCTTAGAGAACTTAGCAACAACCTTTTCCTTCATGTATTTGATTGCTTCTTCAGAAGGAAGAACGTTTGCCAGCTTAAAGAATGCAGACTGGAGAACAGTAGAGGTGCGTTTTCCAAGACCAATCTTTGTAGCAATGTCTACAGCGTCAACTGTGTAAACTTTAATGTTGTTGTCGTAAATGTATTTTTTAGATTCAGCAGGAAGATGCTTGTCCAATTCTTCGTCTGACCACTGGCAGTTAATAAGGAAAATTCCTCCCTTCTTAACGTCCTGAACCATCTTGTAGCCTTTGATGATATAAGACTGGTTGTGGCAGGCAACAAAATCAGCCTGGTTGATATAGTAAGGAGACTTGATTGGATGATCGCCAAAGCGCAGGTGAGAAATTGTAATACCGCCAGTCTTTTTAGAGTCGTACTGGAAGTAAGCCTGAATAAATTTGTCTGTGTGGTCACCAATGATTTTTGTTGAGTCTTTGTTAGCACCAACAGTACCGTCACCGCCGATTCCCCAGAATTTGCATTCTACAGTTCCTTCAGCAGATGTGATTGGAGCCGGTTTTACTTCTGGAAGAGAAAGGTTTGTAACGTCATCAACAATTCCAATTGTAAAGCGTGCTTTTGGCTCTGCCTTTTCAAGTTCCTTGTAAACAGCAAATACAGAGCTTGGTGGAGTGTCTTTTGAACCAAGACCGTAGCGTCCGCCTGTAAGTACAACGTCGTTCAGGCCAGCTTCGCGCAAAGTTGCGGCAACATCGAGGTAGAGAGGTTCTCCGAGAGAGCCTGGTTCCTTTGTTCTGTCGAGAACAGCAACTTTCTTTGCAGTTTTTGGAAGTTTTTCGAGGAATTTAGCAGAAACCCAAGGTCTGTAAAGATGAACTTTAATAAGACCTACTTTTTCGCCGTTCTTTCCAAGATAGTCAATAACTTCTTCAGCAACGTCGCAGATAGAACCCATTGCAACGATTACGCGGTCAGCGTCTGGAGCGCCGTAGTAGTCAAAAAGACCGTAGTGAGTTCCGAGCTTTTCGTTGATTTTGTTGATGTATTTTTCAACGATTGCAGGAAGAGCGTCATAAGTAGAGTTGCAGGCTTCGCGATGCTGGAAGAAAACGTCGCCATTTTCGTGAGAACCGCGCATTGCAGGATGCTCAGGATTAAGAGCGTGAGCACGGAAAGCCTTTACAGCGTCCATGTTGAGCATTTCTTTAAGATCAGCATAGTCCCAAAGCTCAATCTTCTGGATTTCGTGAGAAGTGCGGAAGCCGTCAAAGAAGTTGATAAATGCAACTTTTCCTTCGATAGCGGCAAGATGAGCAACAGGAGCCAGGTCCATAACTTCCTGAGGATTAGACTCAGCAAGCATTGCAGCACCAGTCTGGCGGCAAGCGTAAACGTCTGAATGGTCACCAAAGATGTTCAAAGACTGAGTAGCAACACAACGTGCAGCAACGTGGAAAACACAAGGAAGCTGTTCAGCAGCAATTTTGTACATATTCGGGATCATCAGAAGAAGACCCTGAGAAGCTGTAAAAGTTGTTGTCAAAGCACCAGATGCCAAAGAACCGTGAACTGTACCGGCAGCACCAGCTTCAGATTCCATTTCGATTACTTTTACTTTTTCACCGAAAACATTTTTCTGGCCGTTTGCAGACCAGTTGTCAACCCAGTCAGCCATTGGAGATGACGGGGTAATAGGATAAATACCAGCAACCTCAGTAAATGCGTAAGCAACGTGAGCAGCAGCCTGGTTTCCGTCCATCGACTGTTTCTTTCTGGACATATTGTCCTCCTAATTTAACTGTGATTTTTGTCAAATAGAAGCAGAAAAGTTAATTCTGAAATTTATATTGAGGCTATTTTACATCGTGATTTGGAATGTTTCAACAAACCGCAAAAATTTTAATTTTTACAAGGGGGCGTTGCGGGGGACTCCCCCGCAGAAAGGGGTGTCGGCGCAACAGAGTG
>CAVJSA010000089.1:0-7316 GCA_963651875.1 Lachnospiraceae bacterium
ACAAAACAAGCGGCAAGCGAATTGTAAAAATCGGTGCAAGCTTTTCAACAAAAGAGCGCAACCTGGCTGAATGGAAGATTGTGGAAGAATAACTTTTTACAGTTTGCCTTTATACTACTGATTGTACTTATTCTTATGAAAAATCTGTAAATATTAACATAAAAAGCCTGGAAAGTAGCGAAAATGAGGTGCACTTCAGAGATACTGGGACAGAAAAAGAAATCTGATAGGTCTCTAACTTTTCCTTCAAGATACTTGCAGAAAAAACTGTTTTCTTTTTCTGTTTAAAAGTGTAAACTGGTCTCTATTAAGTTTTTCTTTGTTTGTTGAACAGTTTTATCATTTGCTGTTTTTGAATTTCTTTATTATAAAAAAATATCAACGGATGTTTATGAAAATATTTGCCATAATGCTCGTAAAAAACGAAGCTGACATAGTAAAAAGTGTTATTCTTGATGCAAAAAAATGGGCTGACAGAATATTTATAATGGACAACGGTTCAACCGACGGAACGTGGGAACTCATACAGTCACTTGCAGATGATATTGTTGTGCCTTGGAAACAGGATTTTAGACCTTATTCAAATGGACTCCGTGCAGATGTATTCAATGAATTCAGACATGAAGCGAGCGACGGAGATTGGTGGTGCTTTAAACTTGATGCAGACGAATTTTATTGTGACAATCCAAAAGAATTTCTTGCAAAAATTCCTAAAAAATATTCATTGGTTGCAAAACAATCTCTTGATTATGTTATAACAACAGATGATGTAGAAAACTATAATTTTTCAGGAGATTTTGAAAAGGATAAAGAACATATAAAGTATTTAAGGAATACTTGCTGGAGCGAACCAAGATTCTTCCGCTATAGAAAATCATTAAAATGGAATTTTGAAGCCACATCACACTATCCTAAATTCGCAGGACTTTTAACACCAGAGTTAATACTTGTAAAGCACTACCAGTTCCGCTCACCAAAGCAAATGCAAGCCCGACTTGATTTACGAAATTCACTGTCAAACAAAAAAGACGGAATTTGCTTTAAGCACGTAAAAGAGACAGATTACAAAGAACTTTTAGCCGACAAAAAAAATTGCCTACTTGACAAAAACGAATTAAAACTTTATGGGGGGGGGTACAGAAAAATACCTATCCGAAATTCTTTACAGCAGCCACTGCTTAAAAGAATTATTCTGCGGATGGGAATTGCCTTAAAACTTTTCTAAGCAAAAAAATATCCGCAGCAAATGGACAAACAAAAAGTACCCCTAAAATGCGGATATGAAAATCTTCTTTTTGATTATCAGAAAAAAGATATTAAACAGACTCTCAAGACTTTTTAAATTTATGGATGCTGATAAAGTAATACTTAATTTCATCAAAAAAGACTTTTCAGCAGTCATAGAAAAATACAAAGATATTGATAGAAAAACTTCAGATGTATCCAAAGAAAGTTCCAATAGTAATATATGGATATTCTGGTGGCAAGGCTACGAAGCCACGCCGCTTCTTGTAAAAAAATGTATTGACAGTATAACAAGAAATGCAGGAAATCATCCGGTTGTTTTAATCACAAAGGAAAACTGGATAAATTACGCTGATATTCCTGATTACATCATACAGAAACTTGAAAAAGGTGTTATTACGCTCACCCACTTTTCTGACATTCTGCGAATGGTTCTCATTTCCAAACACGGCGGCCTTTGGCTTGATGCGACAATCTTTGTGTCAAGAGAAATCCCTGAGTATTGTTTTGCGCTTCCGTACTTTTCAATTCATTATGAAACGTCAAGTAGCAGAATAGCAAATGGAAAATGGACAGGATTTTGCCAGGCAGGATACAAAGATTCATTGATACACATTTTTTGCCGCGACATATTCTTTTCATATTGGAAAAAATATAACAAACTGATTGATTATTTTTTGATAGACTACACAATGCTTATCGGATACAACAATATCCCAGAATTCAAAAAACTCGTAGATTCATTGCCATTAAACAATCAGGGAATAAAAGAACTCGACAAACATTTTAACGATGAATATTCAAAAGAACTTTTAGACAACATTCTTTCTGAATCCACATTTTTCAAACTTAACTGGAAAAGAGATTATAAAAAGGAAACAAACGGAAAAACGACTCTTTACGGATATTTTTTAGCAAAATAATTGCGTTATCTAGCAGCTGCAAATTACAACTGACAAGAAAATAGTTTTATGCTAGAATAAACATAGTTAAAATATTTTCTATGGGAGGGCTTAAAATGAGTGATATTGCATTTTCAACACTTACAAAACAGATAAAAGAATGTTCTTATGATGAAAAAATAACACTTTTGTCATTTATTGAAGATTTGTTAAAACATAATCCGAAAATAGAAAAGAAGGCAAAAAGAAAACTAGGTGGATTGAAAGGCAAAATCTTTATGACAGAAGATTTTGATAAAACTCTAGAATGTTTCAGGGATTATATTTAGTGTACTTAATAGATACAAACATTTTGCTATTTAGTTTTGATCAAACAGAAAGACTTTCCACAAAAGTAAAGCATATATTACAGACAGAAGATACTGTCTTTATAAGCATGGCTTCCTTTTGGGAAATTGAAATAAAACGAAATTTGAGAAAACTGGATATTCCTTTTTCTCCAAAAGAATTACTGAATTATTGTCTAGACCAAAATTATTCTATTCTGAATATAACTATTGAGCATATCTCAGAACTAGAAAAATTGCCTAAAAGTCCCAACGATCCATTTGACAGATTGATTATATGCCAAGCAATCTCTGAAAATCTAATAATTTTAACTGCGGATGCAACAATTCCGAAATATCCAGTAAAATCTCTTTGGAAATAAACCATGCAAAACGAACCATTAGTATCTGTAATTATTCCGACTTACAACCGCGGAAGACTCATTCTAAACTCTGTAAACTCAGTCTTAAATCAAACCTACAAGAATATCGAACTGCTTGTTATTGATGACTGTTCAACTGATGATACAAAAGAAATAATAGAATCTATAACAGATTCCAGAATAAAATATATAAAACTAGAAAAAAATTCAGGCGCATGCGTTGCAAGAAACAAGGGTATAGAAGTATCACGTGGAGAATTTATTGCCTTTAACGACAGTGATGATTTATGGCTTCCTGAAAAAATAAACAGGCAGATTGATTTTTTAAATAAAAAAAATGCAGATATAGTACTGTGCAAGATGGAATGCAGAACTCCTGAAAATAAATTTATTCATAACTTTCCAAATATTGATCTTGATAAAGAGATTTCATACAAAGAATTACTAAAATATAACTCAGCTTCAACGCAAACAATTTTTGGAAAAGCCGATTGTTTTAAGCAAATAATTTTTGATGCAAAAATGCCACGTCTACAGGATTGGGATGAAATATTGCGCTTAAGCCAAAACTTCAAAGTTTTTTATCAAAATGAAATTCTTGTACATACATTTTTCCAGAAAGACAGTATTTCAACACATCCAGAAAAAGGTGTTTTTGCAATGGAAAAACTTTTTGAAAAGCACAGAGCTGTGATTCTTTCTGACCCGAAAATTGTTGAAAGTTTTTTTAAGAAAAAATCTTCATTTGTATGTAAAACAGGCAAAAATCCAAAAGAGGAATTAAAAGTAATTTTAGTCTACAATAAAACTTTTTCAAATTTTATAAAATATATTCTCTCTTGTTGTAGGCTTTACGTATTTTTATTTAACTTAAAAAGTAAATTCTAAAAATCCTTTTTTAGCCTAAAAAATAAATTAAATGGCAGAAAGTCCAAAATAACTGTAAAAGGAGAGTTTACAGTCATTTTGAACAGTTCTTTAATCACGTGAAAAAATATCTCTAGTATATATTTTCGATTTTACGGCTTTTAAACAATCTTCCATTCTATTTGCAAGGATAATATCACTTGACTTTTTAAACTCTTCAAAGTCTGATATTACCTTAAATTTTTCGAATTCGGTATTTTTTAATGTTGGTTCATAAATAATTACTTCAAAACCTTCTCCGCGCAACATTTTCATTATATCTTGAATTGCACTTTGCCTAAAGTTATCCGAATTTGCCTTCATTGTAAGTCTATAGATTCCTACAATCTTTGGTTTTTTAGCTATAATTTGTGCAACAATATATTCTTTTCTAGTTTTATTTGAGTCAACAATAGCTTGTATAAGATTCTGTGGAACATTATTAAAATTTGCTAAAAGTTGTTTTGAATCCTTAGGAAGACAATACCCCCCATATCCGAAAGATGGATTATTATAAAAGTTCCCAATGCGAGGATCATAGCCAATACCATCAATTATTTGTTTTGTACTAAGCCCCTTTGTTTCTGCATAGGTATCAAGTTCATTAAAATAAGCAACTCTTAAAGCTAAATATGTATTAGCAAATAATTTTATGGCTTCGGCTTCTGTACAATTGGTTAGTAAAACTGGTATTTCTGTTTTTATTGCACCTTCTTTTAACAAAAATGCGAACAGCTCTGCCTTTTCTTTTAAAAGCGGATTTGATTTTGGATAACTTACTACAATTCTACTAGGATAAAGATTATCATAAAGAGCATGCCCCTCGCGAAGGAATTCTGGAGAAAAAAGAAGATTATCAAGATTGAATTGTTTTGAAATTTTTTCTGTATATCCAACAGGAACGGTGGATTTTATTACAATTGTAGCTTTAGAGCAAGATGCTTGAATTAATTTCAATACACTTTCAATAGAAGACGTATCAAAAAAATTTTTTTCTGGATCATAATTGGTAGGAGTTGAAATTATTATAAAATCAGCATCTTTGTAGGCACTTTTTCCATCCGTTGTCGCTGTTAAATTTAGTTTTTTTGATGAAAGATATTCCACAATTTCTTTATCTGCAATAGGAGATTTTCTTGAATTTATCAGATCAACTTTTTCTTGTATAATATCAACTGCTACAACATCATTCTTTTGTGCTAAAAGAACTGCAATTGAAAGTCCTACATATCCAGTTCCTGCGATAGCAATTTTCATAAAAATACCTCATTATATTTATTTTTTTATAGACATTAAAAATATATTAGTGGTTATAAATTTTTTTAGGCAATATTAATTTGATATATTTTAATTGTTTAAAAATTATCATAAGAACTAAATATATAGAGAAAAGAATCCCTGTTTTTACCAATCCAGACAACACTATCTGTTCTATTTTTATATATTTATTTATAAAAAATCCTACTAATAAACATATAACAAGAATAAAAAAATCAGCTCTTAATTGTTTTAAGAAGTTAATAAAGCTAAATGAAATGCTTTTTTTTATTAAGACAAAAAAAGTCTGTAAAAATATTATGTTCAGGGCCAGCATCATAAAAAAAGAAATTCTTTCGATTGAATTAGACTTCACACTTATTATTAATGTAAATATTGTTATCAAAACTGAAATACAGGAAGAAAAAAACATTCTTTTTGTATCTCCAATTGCAACAAAAATTGATCCTGAAGTTCCAGTTATCATCTGAGTCCATATTGCAAGGCTAAGGTAATGGAAACATTGAACTGCGGATGTCCATTGATTACCATAAAGGATAATTATTATTTCTTTGCTACATGTAAAACAAACTGATGTTACCAACACGCCTAGAAGACTGAGTAGTTTTACTATTTTTATGTATTTTTCATATATAACTTCTCTATTATTTTGAAAATCCGAGAGAAATGGGTGTAAAACTGGTGTTATAACATTTGTCAAATTTTGAACTGGATATAGCATAAAGTGATAGGCTTTATTATATTGAGCAAGATTTTCGTTTCCTAAAAATTTTCCAATCAGAAGCTTATCAAGATTTCTCGTAAAATAATTAACAAAATTAAAAAGAAAGTTATAACCACTATATCCAGAAATATTTTTTAAAACAGATGTATCTAATTTAAAACAAAAGTGAACATTTACATTTTTTAGATTCCATAGAAAAATTAAAAGGCTACTTATAACTGATTGAATTACAAGAGCATAATATTTCATACCACACAGTGCTAAAACTATCGTAATTCCATAAGTAAGCAAAGATACTATAATCAGTCTTAATGCTATAAGGAGAAATTTTTTTTCTTTTCTTAAAATACCATCAGGCACAGCGTTGATTGTATTAAAAAAGATTGATATGGAAAGAATAAAACAGATAGGAATATACACTTTATTACTAAAAAATAAACTTATTGGAAAAGCTAAAATCATAAAGACAATGGCAAGAATTAAGCCTTGGTATACAGAAAAAGAAAATAATGAGTCTATGTCTTTTTGGGAAAACTCTTTTCGCTGGATAACAGCGATTCCAAGCCCACAATTTGAAAGTAAAATAAAAAAAGCTGTAAATACTGTTACAATCGCAACTATACCGTAGTCATTCGGTGTAAGAATTCTTGATAAAATAGCACTAAAAAAAATGCCTAAAAAAATATTTATATATTTTGAAACAGCAGTAATAAAAGCAGCTGTTTTCATGGAATAATTTGTCATCTTATGTAGCAGTATAACTTTTTTTGTTATATAATTCAAACTATTGTGGCAAAAAGAAAAATTGATGTTGGTTTTGTCATTCTGCAGTATCTGTGTACTACCGAAACAGTAGAATGTATTACTTCAATATTTGATAACCTTGATACAAATAACTTTCATATTATCGTTGTTGACAATGCCTCTAAAAATGGTTCCTTGGAATTTATAAAAGAAAAATTTTCTAGTAATAATAAAATAACTTTTATCGAAAACTCATCTAATCTTGGATTTGCAAGAGGAAATAACATAGGTATAAAATTCTTGAATGAAAATTTTGATTCAAACTATATATGTGTTATAAACAATGATACTATTTTACTCGAAAAAGAATTTATAAAAAAATTAGATGTTTATTATAAAAATTCAAAATTTGCTGTTGCAGGACCAAAGGTAATCACTCCAGATGGAGCTTCTGAGTCAAATCCAAAAAATGTTGTCTTCTTAAAAAAACATGATATAAAAAGAGCAATAACAAAATACAAACTAAAACGCTTTTTTTGTTTTATTTATGTATTAAGGTTGTATGAAATTATAGCAAGATTCCTTACCCCCCCCCATAAAAGTATGGACAAAATTGATTTAAGTGCTTATGACGCAGTTATGCTACACGGTTGCTTTCTAATTTTTTCAAAACGATATTTTGATTTTTATTCCGGATTTGATGAAAATACCTTTCTGTATTTGGAAGAAGATATATTAAAATATCACTGCGATCAACAAAAGCTAAAAATGATGTATGTTTCTGAAATATGCATTTTACATAATGAAG
>CAVJSA010000090.1:0-7201 GCA_963651875.1 Lachnospiraceae bacterium
CGCGCCCAGCGTTTCCGCCATGTTCCCGGTAAAAACTGTCCATAAACCGATAGACGCATTCAGGCTTTGGAAAAGTTGTCGCCGCATTGTCAAAATAAAAACTCATTTTTTCCTCCAATTTTGGGTGCTCCCCTCACTTCGTTCGGGTCGGGCTTTTCGGGGTTTCGCCTGCATTGTTTTGCTCTGGTTTCGACAGGCTCAACCGCCACAAAACAACGCTTCGCGCCCCTACAATCCCTAGCACAGCTTCTCAAGCAAAGTCACTAAAACCTGGCGTTTTTCCGCTTCGGTTACTGACTGCCCCATTTCTTCAATTGTCCGCCAGATTTCTTCTTGCAAGGATTTTGCTCTAAGCGAACATTCAACTTTTTTAAACGATTTTGTTCTTGCGCTTTCTGCTCCGTTTTTGGCAAAATGGATTTCGTAATTCGTCGTCGCTCCGCTTGCCTGCCCTGCCGTTTCAAAACTTCCGCCAGCATTTACACTGTTTTCGCTTTCAGTTTTTTCTGCATTGTCTGCAAAAGGATTTTTAAAATCCAAAAGCGTATCGTTAAGTTCTTCTAAGCGTGCAAAAAACACATTTCCACTTTCATCGTTCCAGTCATCAAGGTTTAAGCCTGTCAAAACTTTTGCCATTTCAAGCACAATCTGCTTTTGGTCGTTTCCGGCGTTTTTATAAACTTTTAAAAGCGAATGTGCTCCATTTTCAAAAATCTGATTTTCAATTCCGTCCTGCAATTTTGAGCAAAAGTCTGCAATTACATTTTTAAGGGATTTTTCGTATGAGTTTTTGTCAAAAGCTTTTTTTGTTTCTTTTATAATTTTTTCAGTCAACCTTTCTAATGCCGTGTCAAAAAACAGCTTTGCTTTCTTTACATTTTCTAAAACAAAAGAATCGCCCTGTTCAGATTTTTTGTCTTTAAAAACAGAAGGAATTTTTTCAAAAAGAATCTCGTTTGCGCCATATCCGCCCTGCTTTAGAATATTTAAAAAGGCAAAATATCTGTTATCGCCGTCAGATTTTTTGCTCTGCTTTGTGTATTGCGCAAGCGAGCGGTACCAGCGGAACATCGCGTTTACAAGATAAAAGTAGCCGTTCACGTTTTTTTCGTCTTCAATTACAAAATCCGAAAAAATATTTTCCATTCCGCTTACATAATTTTGTTTTTCATCACTCCACTTTTGAACACGCACAAAAAAATCAGCCGGATTTTCTGCAATTTCAGATAAACTCTGGGCATTTACAGGAATTTCTGTCTTATTTTTTTTGAACACAACATTTTTTGAAAAAGCAGAAATAACGGCAGCAATATAAAGCGGAATTACGCCACGCCTAAGTCCAATTCCATTTTCAGAATTTTCTAGCGTTTCAAAAAGTTCACTAAAACTAATCTCGTTTTCTTCCGCACGGGCAAAAAAGTTTTTTATTACCTTAAAAAGATTCTTAAAATTTTCATCGCTTGCACTGTCGCTGGTTGCTGGTTCAAGATTAAAGATTTTCTTTTCTAAACACTCTGTATCTTTTTCGCATTTTTTTAGAATTCCAGGCAAAACAAGCGCGCTTCTCATAAAAGAAACTTCCTGCCCGCTTCCAGACAAACCCAAACCTGAAAAAGGAGAATTCAGCATTGCGTCAATAAGTTTTGAGCGGCTTTTTGCTGCCATTGCGCTAAGACAATTTTTATTGAGCATTTCGTTATTTATAACTGGCGTTTTATAAAAAATCTCCGCACAGGTTTTTGAAACAAGATTTGTAAAATCAGATTTTCTGTAAAGTTTCTGCTTTTCTCCAAGCGAAACATAAAAAGAATTATTAAGCTCAGGCTGAATATATGAATGAACAACCTGCTTTACAACCTCGTTCAAATCCCGGAAAATAAGGTCGTACTCGTCAAAAAGAACTGAATCCGACGGATTTTCTGCAGACGCAATAATCTGAGAACGCAGAAATGCGACAGAATCAAAACGTCGGAGCTTTTCGCAGAAATTTTCTTCAAGTTTTGAAATTACAAAGACAAGATTCTTGTTTGCAGAAGAGATTTTGCACGCTTTTTCAATAATTTCTTCCTTTTCAAACTCGCTTACTGTAAAGTTTCCTGCACCTTCAAAATCCTTAAAAATTGCAAAAATACAGCCGTCACAATTAAAATCATGAGTAGAATATTTCCAGCCTTCCTTTTGCATAAAGTCTTTTTCAGAAACAAAAACAAAGCGAAAATAACGCGTCATCTTATGTTTTACGTTGTACGAAACCGGGTAAATAAATTTGCAAGGATTAAAACTGTTCAAAATATCAACAACACGGACAGTTCTCCGCCGTTTTTCAACGCGCTCAGAAATCAGGGCTGGAACATCAATTCCAGAATTCGCCTTTAACTGAAGATAATTGTTATGTATGTTCAGATAAACAAAACCTTTTTCACACAAGTTTTTTACAGCAATGCGTATTTCTTCACGGCTAAAGCCTGCATCATCGTAAAGTTCAAAAAGAAAATTCAAATCCGGAGAAATACGCTCAAACTGGTTCAAACAGTAAATTAAGGCAATGGTCTTTACAATTTTTGATTCAAGGGAGTTTTTTTCTAACTGGCGCAAAACCGACGAAGCGACAAGATAATATTTTTTGATTTCGCTTGTGTAGTTTTCTAAAGAAAGCTGATTTTCAAAATAGTCAAAAAGAATGTCTGGCGTAAGAAGAATAATTTTTTTGTTGTTCAAAAATGGTTCGCTTTCCGCTCCAGCATTTTCAATTTTTTCAATCAGTGAAGAAAAAGCGTTTTTATCGTTTCCGGAAAGAAAAGTAAAAAGAGTGCGTTCATTCTGTGCAACTTTTTCAGAAAGACGTGGCAAAATATACGTTGTAACTGGATGAAACGGATAGCAACCGTAAAGAATTGTATCCACAAAATCGCTTTCAAGATTAGAAAAAAGGCGGAAACTGCCACTAAACCAGACATTTTTTAAATTTTCAAACTGAGCCTTGTTCTCAGTGCAAAAGTTTTCCCATTTTTCAGCATTTTTTAAAATTGCCGCACTAATCAGGCTGTAAACTTCTGAATAATTGTTGTAAAGATGAATGTGCTTAAATCTCTCAGAAACGCCTTTCCAGCCGTCAACCTTTTGCTTTGGAAGAATGTCTATGTAGTTTTCAATTTCCTTGTGGCAAATCAAAAGCAAGTGCAACTGAGTTTTTCCGCTTCTGTCGCACATTTCTGCAAAATCCTGCAAAAGCCTTGTGTCTTTTACAGTCGCATGGGCAATACTTGACTCAAGATATTTTCCAAATTCATCGTAAACCACAAAAATTCCGTCATAAAGCCCGGTTTCGCAAAGTTTTTTGCACGTTTTTTCGTAAACTTCAACAACATCAAAACCGCTGAACGGATTAAATTCACTTCCGGAAGTCAAAGACGGATAAAGCCTTTCAAATTCTTCAAAAATGTCCGAATTATAACTTAAAAGCTGCCTTTTAAACTCATCCGCTTTGACAGAAGCCAAAGAATTAAATTTTTCAAGAGTTTCGGGATATTCTTTTTCCCATTTTTCTATCATTTTTACAGCCGACTCAAAATGAGTTTCCGGCATAAGGTTTTTAAATTCCGCTCTTTTTAATGTAAGATTAAGAGCATACAAAAACGACTGCGCAAGGCTCTGCGAATTTCCGTTTACCACAATCGGCAAAAGTCGCCTTCCGCTTTTTACATATTCAAGCACGTTTTGCGCGGCAACAGGATTTTTTTCTTTTATTTTCAGGGCAATTTCTTCAAAAACTTCTTTTAATTCTGGATTGTTGTACAAAATAGAAAGAGTTTCCAGAACAATGTAGGATTTTCCTTTTCCGTACGGTCCGATTAAAATTCCCGCCCGCCGTCCAAAAGTTTTATCAGATTCTGTGGTTTTATCAGCCTGTAAAGTTTGTAAATCGTCGTTTTTAGCAAAATCCACATTTTTTGCGCTTAAAACAGCCTCGTCAATAAATTTTACCGCCTGCGATGTCGGAATAAAATTTGCGATTTTTTTTGCATTGTCAAAGTCAAATGCAATATTCACCGAGGACTGAAAATTCTCCGAAGAATCTATCATTTTGTTTTCCCTTAATTTCATTTTTTCAGTTCCTCGTAATATTTTTTGATGCAATTTTCATAAAGTTTTTCTTTGTCAACTTCTTTCCACGGCAAAAGACGCACAAGGTCAAGACCTGCTGTCCGCACAACTTTTACAAAATCACGCGATTCAAGCTCGCTTAAAATGTCCATCAGAGTAATCACATCAAGATTAAAAAGTTTGCCAGCCCCGCGTTTTTTATTCTGAATGTCCGAAAGAGGAATCTCAAAATTTTTATACACAATTCTTACCACGCCGTCGCCTTCGTTTTTTCTGCACATACGGTAAAGAAGTGCAAGAAAAATTAGTGGCGGAATATTCTGTTTTGGCGGAATTACTTTTCTGTAGAGTTTTTTTCCAGTTCCAACACAATCTAAAAGTCCAAGTTCCGCAAACGGAGACTCAATATTGTCTTCCGGGTCAATTTCGCTTCCTTCCCTAAAACGCGAAACGTAAGTGTTTACAAGACATTCAAAATCGCTTTCAAAAGAACTCAAAGCCGTTGAGCCGCCGTTCATTCTGTCAAAATTCTGCACAGCAACAACAAAATCCTCTTTTGAAAATTCCGTAAAATTAAATTCATTAAAGAAAAAATACCAGCTTGTCGCATTTTCTATATTTAACGCAAGTTCAGCCTGCAAAAGCCATAGAGTCCCCGATTCTTCCGCAAACCTGTCGTTTTCAAAAATAATTTTTCCAAGATTCGTAAAAAAAGTCTGAGTTTTTTTTGTCTTTGGATTTTTAGATTCCTGCGTCAGTCCCAGCGCCTTCATCCAGTAACGAAGCGAAACGACCATATTCCGCCCAAGCCCTAGTTCGTCCATCGGCAGCATCGTTTTGTCCGTAAAAATTGCAGGATTCTTATCAACCGCTTCCATTCCCTTTGCAAGCCAGTTTTTTCGTATTGAAAATGTCTCGTGTCCTCTATATTTCATTTTTTTTCCTTTTTACTTTGGGCGTTTCCCTCACTTACGTTCGGGGCGGGCTTTTCGTGGTTCCGCCTTTCGGCTACATTGTTTTGTTCTGGTTTCGACAGGCTCAACCGCCACAAAACAACGCTGCGCGCCACTACAATCCCTAACGCAAAGTGTTAAACCGTGCGCTTTAGTGCACAGTAAACAAACAAGTTTTGCAAATCAAAAACTTGCAGCGTAAAATCCATAACGTTTCCCTCACCCCGTCATTCCCGTGCTTGCGTCATCGTGTCATTCCACGCTTGACTTACCTTGTCATTCCATGGCTTGACCAGGGAATCTGCTTACGGCAATAGATTGTCGGGTCAAGCTCGACAATGACATGTTTGGTAAGATGCCCGACAATGACAAAAAAAAGTACTTACTAAACCGCACCATGACAAAAACTCCTACTCACTAATCCTTCGTCCTTAAATATTTTTCCATCATGCAGCCACCGGTCAGATATTTTTCTGTAACACATTTTTTGCAGTGTCTGCATTTTGCAGGATTTATGTAATATTCGTTTCCGCTAAGGCTTATTGCACCAAAGCGGCAGACGCTTTCGCATTTAAGGCATTTTCTGCACGCATTAAATTTCCTTACCTGATACCCAATCTGCCGCTGCAAGTCGTCGTGCTTTTCAACGTTCATAGTGCGGATTTTTACGGCATGCTCAAAACCGCTTTGGCTAAACGGCTGAACGGAAATTATCGGAACTTTTGTCTTTATGTCTAAAATCAACGTTTCGTGAATCAACTTTCGACCAAGTTCGGGGGCTAAAATTCCAAAAGGAACAAGCATATTCAAAAAACTGTCGTCAAAAGCATGTGTAAGCTGGTAGATTTTTGAATGTTCCTCGCTCGTGCAGTTTGTAAATTTTACTTTTACATCTTCCGCGGCCGCCACTCCGTTTCCGCCCTGACGAGCCTTCCACTTTCCTGAATCCACATATTCTTCTGCGTCCGGCTTTCCAATCTGCCGGGCAAAATCAATCAAAAAATTCCGCCACTTTTCGCTCTGCTCTGCCATGTAAATGCGCGACAAAAACTGCGCCCGGGTGTTGTTGTTCGGGCAGCACCAGCAGCCAACGCGGTCGTAGCCTAAGCGGTATGCGTCGTTAAAATCAACGTTTTCGGTCAAAAGATAAAGCCATACGTCAAGGTCTTTCCATTCAAAAATCGGGCTTGCAACGGTCTGCTTCTGGATTTTTACGTTTTCTGTGTTTTCTGTAACGGCGCTGTACTTTGAGCGGCTGACGCTTTCGCACCTTCGGATTCCGTAAAAAGTCAAAATCTGCTTGTCACCAAATTTTCGGTTTAAAGCTCGGGTTATCGGTCCTGTTTTAAACATCGAGCAACACCATCTCATCATTCTTGCAGGAGGACCAATCTGCTTGCAAACTTCATAAAAATTCTGGTCTGTATTCTGTGCAATTTTAAATACCGCCATCGGATGCGCTTTTCTGTAGCGTTCTGCATATTGTGTCGTAAGCGGAAACTCAAGCGTAGTGTTTCCAAAAAGATGCGTTATACTAGGATTTGAAAGTGCCTTTACAACAAGGTCGGCTGTTGCAGTGGAATCTTTTCCTCCGCTAAAAGACACAATTATACGTATTTCGCTTTCCTTGCCGTTTTTTTCGATGAAGACTTGCGCAGTGTTTTGGACAAAATCAAGAGCCTTCTCCCTTATAAAACTAAATCTGAATTTATTTGCTTGAATAAATTTATCTATTGTTGTGTCAAAGTAACTTTTTGAAACCTCAAGATTTTTTTCTGAAAGTTCATTCAGTTTTTTACGCAGAAAATCGCAGTCGGCATTTCTAAAAACATCTGACGAAATTGCAACAGATTTTCCGTCTATATAGTAACGGTTCGCACAATTCCACACAGAAGAAGAAACAAGGCTGAACGGTTCTTTTTTAAGCAAAAGTTCCAAAAGCAGCCGCTCCTCCGGAAAAACCGGCCGCAAATCGCTAGAAAGATATTCAAGTTTTTCAGAGCAAAGAGGACAACTGCAAATCGCCTCACCTTCTCCAGCCTTAGAAAACACAGGAATTTTGCAGGAAGAACACCATAAAACCTGAGCATAAAAGAGTTTGTCTTCCTTTTTCTGCTCAGAAAAACGGTCGTTTTTTGGGACAG
>CAVJSA010000091.1:0-7176 GCA_963651875.1 Lachnospiraceae bacterium
CATAAGTTCCGCCGTAACGTCCGGCTTTTGCCTGCAAAGAAATCGCATTCGTTCTTTCCACAAATTCTTTTACGCTGATTTTAAAATTGTTCAAACCGGACTTACTTTTAATTATGGCGAATTCGCCATAATTAAAATCAGGATTATAAATTTTTTCCCAAATTCCTATATATTCAAGAGTATTTCTGTTTCTTAGCCAATCTGTAATAAAGAAGTCTCCGTCTTTTGCTTTTATCATATCTGTAAGGCAAAGATAATCTTCATTATTAACCTTTGTTACTGTTACTTCTGTATTTTGAACATTGATTTTTGCCATTTTGCCTCCTCCTGTTTTTATGGGCGCATTTTTGTTCCGCTTCGGCCATTGCCTCCGCTACACAAAAACCGGGCTTTTCAGGGTTCCGGCGTCTTACGCGCCTACATTGCTTCGCAACGCACTACGTGCGCCCTTACAATCCCTTGCGCTCAGAATCTCATTGTCCTGTCATTCCGGACTTGAACTCCCTTTCATTCCGGACTTGAAAAACCTGTCATTTCCGCACTTGAACGTCTTGTCATTCCCGCACTTGATGCGGGAATCCCTACTCCATTGCCTTGACGTTTTTTTCGATAAAGTCGATTTCGGATTTGTCCAGGTTGTATTTTTTGTAGAGCTGCTGGTCGATTTCCTGGATGGAGGCAGACCAGTCGATGTCGCTGTTTGGGGTAAAGTCTTGGAGAGGGACGTTTGCCCAGGTTTCACGCGGATTGTCTTGAGTTACTTTTAGCGTTCCTAACATTGCACGGGCAAATTTTGTCTTTATGTATTTCATGCAGTTTTCGGCTTCTTCTTTTGTCGTGAATTTTCCGACGCTTAAAAAAGTTTGTGTAGAGCCGACTATCGGCTCGCCGACTATCGGGGTCGATAGTACTTCGCCTATCGCCCCCGATCCGTTTGCTTTAGGAATAAAAATTTTATAGAAATCAAAATTGTCTGGAACACGCAGATATTTTCGTTTTATCCATCTGAAAACACGCTGATTATTTGACCGTCCATAGACTTCTACATAGTTATTTTTATCATTCGGTCTTTCTGTAAAAAAAATATCTGGAAGTTTATCAAAAACAGGCGACTTTAAGTCAAATAAATGGCCCTTGCTTAAACGTTTTTCAACCGAAGGATTTTCATCATGAAGAGTTTGAGTAAAATTATAACTTTCAGCTGGATAAATCAAATCTGAAAAACTCTTAAAATCCGAAGCTTTGACTTTTCCCAATGCTGACTGCAATTCCTCAAACGCAACAAAAGTTCCGATCTTTCCAAAGTTCTTGTTTTTGTCCCAATAAGTAACGGCAACACCGCCTTTTATATCGACGGTAGGAAAAACCTCATCGCTTTTTGCCCAATATTTTACGACTTTGAAATGCTCGTCATTCAGGATTTTCTGGTTCCAGTCTTTAGGTGTTTTTCCAGCATTGAACAAAAATCTTGCCGGATGAATCATCGTAACTTTGTCCGCAAGTTTGCACGAAACATCTATGAACAGATGATAAATCGGGTCAGAGCCGTTTGCATCTCCTGTCGCTGTAACCTGATACGGCGGATTTCCTACTACTGCGTCAAATTTCATATCTTCGTTTCCTTGCTGTTTCCAGTAATCTGGCTTTGTAATTTTGTTTATAAAGTTTTCAGGCTTGCTTTTTAGCTGGTTCACCAGGTCTTCAAAATAATGCGTGTTCACTTTTGCGTCTGTAAAGCCTGCAAGCGTTCTTCTTGAAATGCTTTTTGCCATAGGCGTTTTGCAGATAAGATAGATATTTTCTTTTAGAACTTTTGCCCACAAGTCTTTTTCCATCTGCCTTGTAGGGTTTGGCCCAAGCTCTATTTTTTTGCGCGCCTTATAGACAGAATACGCGCAGTAAAGGGCATAAAGTCCGCTTTTTGAGTTGATTTCCAGAATCTTAGTATTTTTCTTAAATACATTTTTTGTAATATCGTTTTGCTCAACATATACAGGCTCTAAAACAGGAGCATTGTATTTTTCGTCATAAAACCGCCAGCCGCCAAGGCTTTCTGCCATATGCATATTTACAACTCGCCACGGCGTTAAGACAGTTTCTTTGTCAGGATTTTTGAATGTGTTAAAAATCGTGCTAATGCGTTCAATGCGCTCTTCTATAGAAAGCTTGTCCGCAGCATTTGCCATCTCGCGGATTTTTGCGCCGGATTCACGGAATATATCTGCGTCATAATATTTTTTAAAGTGGGCAAATTTTTCTTTTGTTACGCCTTCCGGCATAAACTCTTTCCAGGAAAGGTCGTCCACAAGGTCTGTAAAACTGTCTATAGTAATAGGTTCTTCTGTTCCGTCAAGATTTTTCTGAATATCTGCACCATAAATTAAAAGCGGCATACGGATTGAAATTCCGCGGAGAATGCTTATTGCGCTGTCCCGGTTCTTTTTTGCTTCGGCAAGACGCTTTTTTAGCTCCTCTTCCTCTGGCGTCAATTCCCTTTTTTCTTTCTGGCTTTTCTTTTTGCCTAGTTCTTCATATTCCTCTTCGGTAAGACCAATAGAATTTATGTCTATGTCGCCGCTTTTTGCCTGAGCTTTTGTAGAGCCGATTATTTTTTTAAGTTCCTCAAACTCTTTTAGCTCTACTTCGTTCAGCTTTAGCAAATCGTTTGTGTAAAGATAGCCGTCCTCAAAGCCGTTTTTTACAACACGCTCAACATAGACTTTTTTTAGCTGGCCGAGCATTTTTTCTGTATCGTAGGCTTTCATTCTGCTGCCTTCAAATCCAATCACAGGGCAGAAGTTTAAGAACTCGCCTAAAATCTTTCGGTCATCGCCTGTTGTATGTCCTGCCTTGCTGCTTATTTTTGCGGTCTCGGCAATTACTTTTAAGGTTCTGTCGGGAGCAAAATCAAAAACAAAACATTCTTCTTTCTGTTTGCCTGCAATAACAGCCGGTGTCTGCACCCTGAAAATCGTCTGCATATATGAGCTGGCAGAAGTATTGTAGCTTCCGGCAAGCATAAAGCAGGCTGTCCATGGTTTTACGCTAACGCCTGTTGTAAGACGACCACAGCTTAATGTAATTGAATAAGTTTCTTGTGGACGCTCGCCGATTGCTTTTTCAACTTTTTTTAGAGCGTCAGAAGTTTCAACTTCCTCGTCTCCGTCGCCTGCAACGTTCGCAATATTAAACTGGCTGAATACCGGATGCTGCTGTAAAAGACGGCTCAAGGCTTTTGCTTCTTTTACACCCGGAATCATCCATAAGGAATGGCGAAAATTGTCCCGGTAGTTTTTTGTTGAATACGGATATTTTGAATCTTCATCTTCTTTTGTAAGCAAATCCAAAAACTGCTTGATATTTGCCTCGTGAACAAAATTTCCGACATCGTCAGTTCTAAAAAATTCTCTAAAGTTAAACGCAATGTCCGCGTCAGAATATTCCGGATAAAGTTTTCCTAAATCGTAAGTATAGATATTGAGTTTTGGAAGGCAGGAATATGGGTTCGGGTCGCCTTGATGGAGCTCGTCCCAGTCGCGTTTTGCCTTCTGTTCCATTACATAATCCCATGTATAGATTTCTTCTTCTTTAAAATCGTCCATAAGATTGAATGGAGTTCCAGAAAGATGAAGAACTTTTGTGTTTTCTTTGCGACATTTTGCAATTACATTTTTGCCAAGTTCAGTCTGAGTTCCCTCGTGTGCCTCGTCAATTATTATAAAATCCCAGTCGATATTGAAAATTTCTTCGTTCTTTTCAAATTTTCCGCCTACTACTTCTGAACCCCGCATATCCTGAATGCTTGCAAAGTAGATAAAATGAAAATCGTTCATTCCGTTTTCTTGCGCGGAATTCATTCTTTCGTAAAATTCTATCTCGTCTGTAATGTTTCCGCCGTTCTTTTTTGAGCAGTATTCAAAATCGTTTCTGTCATAAAATATTTTTGCGTAATCTTCAAACCAGCCTTTGTCCACAACTGGGCGGTGAGTTAGAATAAGCGTGCGGTTAAAGTTCATCAGCTTTATAACCTGCAAAGCTGTAAGAGTTTTTCCAAAACGCATTTTTGCATTCCAGAGCATCTGATTGCTGGAATTCTTTTTTGTAAACTGCTTTATTGTCCTTGTTATTGCGTCCTCTTGTTCTGGGCGGAATACAATCGGACTTTTAGTGGTTGTAATTTCGCTTGCATTAAGAGAAGAGCGGCCTTGTTTTACAGCGGATATTGCTTTTTTTACAGTTTCAAGGTCTGTTATAAACCATTCGTTCGCCTTATGGTCATCGCTAAAATATTTTCTTTTTATGCCGGAACGCACAAGACAGTCGTGCACTTCATGGTCTTGAAAAGATTTTATTTCTTTACCGTCAAAGCTGCTGGTTGATTCGGTGTACAACAATTCAAATGCGATTCCAGCCGTCTGCGTCTGATGCCTGATTCGCTCTTTTGCCGCTTCATTAAGTTCTTTTGAATTCGGCTTTAAGGAAAAATATTCGCTGCTATGGCAGGAAGCCTCTCCAACCTTTAAGCACTCTTTGTGAAATTCATCATTTATCCTGTAAACATAAATCAGCTTAGGCTCAAAACTTTGTTTAAATGTTGCCATATAATTCTCCTCCGTTCATCAAGTCCACAAACCTTATTGTTTTGTTTTCTTTCCAGTCCTTTATCTTACAGTATATGCCATTATGCTTTAGAGGATTGTTTTTTTTGCAGCCTTCGCACTCGCAAGTTTTGCCTTCTGTAAACATGTCTTCAAATAAAAAGGCCGTGTCTGCTTCTTTTTTTTCACTTTTACAGCTGTTCGGAACAACGAATTTAAGTCCGTCCATCTGCCAGATATTCCAGACAATTATTTTTGCAAAGCCGATTAAATCCTGAGCCGAAAGACTTTCTTTAAATTTATGCTGATAATGCTCGGCGACCGTAAAAAGAACATTTTCCCTTGCAATTAAAACATTGTCGCCCTGCCATTCAAAACCGTATGAACTTTGAACTGCTGTATAAGCCCATTTTAGCCAGTCCTCGCATTTTTCGGTGTTTTCGCTGACAACGCGGAGTTTTCTGTCCAAAAATCCGACACGCTCTGAAACTTCTATATATTGCCCTGTTACAGCATCGTAGCGGCTTGTGATGTAAGGAGCTTCCCCGCAAGTGATTTCAAGCCTCGTTGAACAAACGTAGTCTTTCCAGGTTTTAGTTTCTGATTCAGGAAAAATGATTTTATCTTTTATAGTTTTCCAGGAACGTTTTTCTTCTATATTGAACACGTTTTTCCGGCAGAACCAAACTTCATCAACAAGATTGTTCTGCAAGTTGCAAATCCAGCTTGGCGTAAAGACCTCGGCTTTCTGCCTTACGCGCTGTTGCTGTTCCGTCTTTGACTTCTGTGTGCGCGGTTTTATTATGCTTCCGTTTCTTGAAGTTATAAGCTCCATAAGAACAGGCTTTTCAAAAGCGTACTGTGCGCCGTGCTTTGAGTAGTTGTCAGTCGCCCAGATTATGTTTCTGCCGGTTGTCTTGTCCTTTAAGAGAAGTTCAAGAATCTCTTTGTCTATTTTGAGAATGTCATTTTCTTTTATGTCGATACAGTTTTTTTCTGGCATAGGTTATGTTTTTTAATTTTCTCCAAACGGAACTTTACAGTATTTGCTTTCGAGATACTTTTTTTGAACATTGTCTTCTTTACGGCAGGAAAGTGTAGAAAGAGAATAAAACCTTGTACTATGAAAAGCAGGATCAATATCTGTAAAATAAATCTGGTCGCGACGGAAAAAGCTTAAATCCAGCATTTCTATATTATGTGTAGCACATATAATTTGTGCATTGCTTGGCTTTTCTGTCATAAAGCGCGCTATAAGCTGGCGCACAATGAGTGGATGCAGGTGGCTTTCGATTTCGTCGCAAACAAAAGTCTTGCCTTTCTGAAAAATATCCATAATCGGGCACATAAGACGGATAAGCTTTTGTGTTCCCATAGATTCTTCTGCAATATCAAGTTCAAAATCGTTGTATACAGTCCTTACAGTGGTGCAAAGTGTAGGTTTATTTAAAATCATTGCCCTTATTGCAGGTGGCATATTTGGTGGAAGTTCTTGATTATTTAACATGCGTTGTTCTGATTTTGTTTTAATGTCTATAATGTCGCTCCCAGTTTCTTTCATAAATTTTAAGAACATATTTTTTATTGCATGGTCGTGTTCCATTTTACTTGCAGAATATTCAAGCCAGTTATTATTATCATTCATAAGAATAACAAGACCTTCCTGAAAGAATAGAAAAGCATTTAATATTTCTTCGTAATTTAAGTTATTTGCTGCAATGCTAAGCACAAGTTTATTTGGAATTAATTTTTCTTTGCATAGTGTTTCGAGGCTGGAAAATTTTTCATTTATTTTTACCTTTGTCTTGTCACGACTAAAAATTAATCCCATTCTCCCGTTAGGTGCAAAATAAAGATTTTCTTTTAAAATTTGTTTGTCATCACAACTAAATGAATATATATAACGAGTTTTTTTCCAGATAAATTCAATTGTGTATTCAGACGGTTTGCCTAACCACAATTTGTGAGGACTTCGCATAAGGAAATCGCCTGGCTGTATAAGATGATTCGTTATTACCATTGTCTGCATTATGGCCATTCCCGTAAGAACACTTGTCTTGCCAGTTGCATTTGAACCATAAATGGCACAGGCTGCATTTATCCGCTCACCATCAAAATTGATAAGGTTTGATTCGAATGTGTCGTCAGATTTTGCCCGAAGATCCAGTTTTACCTCTTCCTGAATACTACGTACGTTAGAACATTTGAATTCCAGTATCATTTTTACTCCTAAAAAGCCACTGATTTAGCGGCAATAAATTCTATAAAAGTCAGAATTTATAATTAAAGCTTTTTAATAACAATGTCTTATTAACATTAATAACAGTGTCTTATCAACGTTAATAACAGTGTCTTATCAACGTTAATAACAGTGTCTTATCAACGTTAATAACAGTGTCTTATCAACGTTAATAACAGTGTCTTATCAACGTTAATAACAGTGTCTTATCAACGTTAATAACAGTGTCTTATCAACGTTAATAACAGTGTCTTATCAACGTTAATAACAGTGTCTTATCAACGTTAATAACAGTGTCTTATCAACGTTAATAACAGTGTCTTATCAACGTTAATAACA
>CAVJSA010000092.1:0-7148 GCA_963651875.1 Lachnospiraceae bacterium
GATTTTTCCCCATTTTAACACCTCCGTGGGTGTCCTATTTTTGGGGGTCAGTTCAGTCATTCCCGCACTCGATGCGGGAATCTCCTTACGGCAATGACATATCGCTGTAGATTGTCGGGTCAAGCCCGACAATGACAGAAAAAATATTTTTCGTCAGCCCCATGACATAAAAAAGCCGAGAGTGTCTGAAAAATTTTCTACATTTCAGACAGTCTCATCAAAAAAAATCACTTTTTAATATGACTTACCAAGGAATGTTGTACTTATAATTCTTGGTCCTTCAGTAAAGGTTTCTTCTCCCGTTTTAGCATGAATTCTTCCGAGAAGCATATCAAATTCGCCTATGGTTCCAATCGGGAACGTAAAGTCTTTTGAATAGCCCAGCAGTTCAAGATGCGCATTTGCATTGCAGTCAGCCGCTACATAAAAATGTGCTTCTGTATTAAATTCAAACTCTTCGTGTTTATTCAGTGGCTGGAACAGATTACTTGAAAACCTTATGGTTGTATTAATCGGGAATGCAAATGTTACAGGCAATTCAACTCCGACAGATGCTTCCGATCCAAGCACTCTTTTTCCAATACCAAATCCAGGTTTAAGTTCCAGAACAGGGGTAACTATTACATCGCCACTGATTCCAAGTCTAACGTCGTCCAGAGCCTGGTATTTCATTCCTGCATAGAATGCGCCTTCTTTTACCAATTTTGAATTAGAATGGTATCTGAAGTTTCGCGGAATTTTTACAAGGAACAGATTCAAATAATCCCAGTCAACGCCCATTCCAAGGTCAAATCCTGCAAGTAAAGCTCCTCCAACATAAAAATCATTGCATTCAAGGGCAACAACAGATTTGTAAATCAAGTCAACTTTTGACTCAAACCAGAACTGAATCGGATACGGTCCAGCAATAGGAATTGTAACCCGCGACAAACGAATTGCAGACTTAGAAACCCTCGTTTTTGAACGGTTAGAACTAATCACTTTTGCAAGAAGGTTATCTGGATTAATTCCAGCTGCTTCTGAAAGTTCCTTATCGTTCTCCTTTATTTTTGCATTCATTTCTTGTACTGTAAGGCCGGCTTCTTTCATATCGCCTTTTGTATCAACAGTACCATTTGGCTTAAATACAACCGGCTCATCTGCTGTAAAGAATGAACCTACCGAAGTATATTTTAAACCGTCATCCAGCGCAAAAGTAATAAGAGTGTAAAATCTTACAGTAAAGTCAAATTTACCGCTCAAAATTGTCAGATTGCCACCTACACCAACTTCTGCCTTAAAGTCTGTATTCATATACAACTGTCTTAAAGTTTCGTTTTTAATAAGTGTTTTTGCAAATTTTCCAAGATCGTAACTTAATCTTACTCCCTGCTTAAACTCTTTCTTAATTTTTGCCAGTTTATGTGTATATTCAACATATTCCGGCTTCATTTTAGCTTCCTGCTTTGCAAGTTCTTCTGCTTCGCGTTTTTTAGCTTCTGTAGCGTTTTCGTCTAGCATCTCACTGAGTTTTTTACCAATTTCTTTCATTTCCCGGTAAAAGTCAGCTTTTCTGTGTCCTTGAGGAAGTGAATCATCATTCGGATCTAGTTCCTGGTCTCCGTTAATAACTCTGGCTGCAGAGAACGATTCATTTACGCTGTCGTCCATTAAAGGTTCGCCAAGGTAATATGAAAAATTCTGGAATACGGCAGAAAAAGTATTTCCAAATGTATTGAATGCAGGACAATCGTCGCCATAGAGCTTGTTGAGCACAATTCTATTGGCAATAACTGTTACAAGATTGCTATTAAATTCCACGTCTCCCATTGTTTTACGAACTTCAAAAGCTTCGTCAGAATCATTGTCTTTAATAAGAGTTGTCCACAAATCTTCTTTTACAAGCAGTTTGTTAAGTTCAATTACAAGGTCGCTGATATTCATAGAAGAATAATCAACACTTACCAAAGAACCAGGGAGCTTTTCAAAAAGCTTATAGATTGAATAACTGCCCGCAAATTCTTCCGGTTTAAAGTAATAGGTTTCAGGATTATTTCTTTCCGGAAGATCAAATTCATTAAGGTCAGATTCACTTACTGCGCGTGCACTTCCATAAGAAGAACTTCCTACATAAATCTGGAAGTAGCTTTCTTCGTTATCAATTACATAGTCACCATAAGAAAGACTTTTTACGGCAGAACGAACGCTTCTATTGCTCATATCGTATTTTGTTACAACGTAGCGGCCTTCGTCGTTAATGTTTACAAGTCCACCAGGATAATTTTTGTTTTCGTACTGCTCTGGAATAATTGCAAACATAAAAGATTCCATGGTTTCTGATGGATCATTGATTGCAGTAAGCCACATTGCTTTTTCTGCGCCCTTGCGTTTAGTTAAAGGCTTTGTATATTTTAAATCTGCAAATCCGTCTCCGGTAAGGTCAACAGATTGTCCGGCAGCAAGGCTATAAGAACCTTTTTTAGAAGGAAAATCTTCTCCCTCTTTCCAGCCGTCACTTACGTAATAATCAAAACAAATAAAATCAGGATCAATGTCTGTAATTTCGATATAACCAAAACTTGCAGCATAGACTGGGTCTTCAAAAGAAGTTTCGCCGTTTCCAAGGTCGGTTTTTACGAGCATGCCGGCACGAGTTGCAACAATAACACCTTTCTGCAACTGGCTTACAGAACTATCGGCAGGGTTATAGAGCATTGAACCGCCCTGATAAACAAGGTCTTTTAATACAGCCCTCTCTTTTATTCCGGTAATATTATTTAATTTGGCAGAAGAACCAGAATCTTCGAGAGTAAGTCCGTTTACACAACCTAAAACTACGGAAGAACATAAAATTGCGACTCCAACAAGAATTTTCCATATTTGCTTCATAGCTTACTCCTTACAAAACTCCGCATCAGCGATTATCTAAAAAGCATTATATTGGACGTGTGTTGCCAGATGTAGCCAAAACAACTTACAGATAAACCATCAAAAGCATAATGTCAGAATTGCGAATTCCACTTATGCGGCTTGCCTGCCCCAAAGTAAGCGGGCGGATTTTTTCGAGTTTGGCACGGCTTTCTGCACTTAACGCAGGAATTGCCCCATAGTCAAAATTCAACGGAATTTTACGGTTTTCCATTTTATGCATTTTTGCAACGCGGGCATCCTGTTTTTCTATGTAATATTTGTATTTAAAATCTTCCTGGGCAATTCTCCAGATTTCCTGTGCATAGCCAGGGTTTTCTGCATTCCGGTCTTTTAACAAAATTGCAGTTGCTTCGTCTATAAGAGCATATTTTGAACGCACCGCTTCTATCTGCGTCTGACTTTTTAATCCAACATTATAAGCCTTTTCGCTCAAGCGGCGGTCTGCAGTATCGTGACGCAGTTTTAAGCGGTATTCAGCGCGGGCGGTGAACATTCTGTACGGCTCTTTAGTTCCAAGAGTTACAAGGTCGTCAATCAAAACGCCAATATAAGCTTCGTCGCGCCCTAAAACCAAAGGCTCCCACTCAGGAATCGCATTAAATTTTTCATATCCCTGTTCACTTTGAGCTTTTTGCAGGGCGGAATTAATTGCATGAGTTTCGCGTTCAGAAATTTCTGCAAACGCTTTTATTTCGTCTGCTGTCATTCCAGGTTTATTCTGGAACGCTCCTTTTTCCATACTTGCCGGCGTCTGCCCCATTCCTTCCCCAGGAGCACACAAAGGTCCGCAAAGCTTTTTATGAGCACGCGCATACAAAGCAGCATTTATTCCGGCAACAAGCCCCTGCCCTGCAGCTTCTTCGTAACCCGAAGTTCCGTTTATCTGACCAGCATCAAAAAGGCCGGCAACCCTTTTAGTTTCAAGGCTTGGATAGAGCTGAGTAGGTTCAACATAATCATATTCAACCGCATAACCAGGGCGGCTTACAGTGCAGTTTTCAAAACCAGGAATCGTGCGCAAAAAAGCATCCTGCACTTCTTCCGGCAAACTTGAACTCAACCCGTTAATATAAATTTCTTCCGTCTGCAAACTTTCCGGTTCAATAAAAAGCTGGTGGCGGTCTCTTTCTGCAAAGCGCATTACCTTATCTTCAATCGAAGGACAGTATCGAGGTCCGATTCCACTGATTTTTCCGGAATATAAAGGAGAACGGTTTATATTTTTACGGATAATTTCGTGAGTTTCGTTATTTGTATAAACCAGGTAACAAGGCACCATCGGTCGTTCAATTTTTTGGGTTTCAAAACTAAAAGGAACAACTTTTTCATCGCCTTCCTGCAATTCAGCCTTAGAAAAATCCACTGTGTGGCGCAAAATTCTAGGCGGAGTTCCTGTTTTTAGTCTTCCGGTTGTAAAGCCAAGGCGGTTAAGTGAATGAGTAAGTCCAAAAGCTCCGCCTTCACCAATTCTTCCGCACGGAGCATCGTATTCACCAATAAAAATTCTACCACCCAAAAAAGTTCCGGTAGTTAAAACAACAGAACGCACAGGAATAATTCTTCCACGCTCAGTTACAATCGCAGTAACTTTCTGTCTTTTTCCAGACAAAGCCGCTTCGCTCAAAAGGGCCGAACGAGTTTCTCCCGGAATCGTTCCTTTTTCTGCAGAAGTGTCACTGTTTGGAGGCAATTCTCTGTCGCTGGCAGTAGTTAAAATATCAACGACAGTATCCATTAAGGTCGAAAGGTTTTCAGTTTTTTCTATTGTTTGTCGCGCTAAAGAAGAATAAAGAATTTTATCAGCCTGAGACCTGGGCGACTGAACAGCTGGTCCGCGACTTTTATTGAGCATTCTAAACTGAATCATAGATTTGTCTATGAGTTTGCCCATTTCTCCGCCGAGAGCATCGATTTCCCGGACAATGTTGCCTTTTGCAACCCCGCCAATCGAAGGATTGCAGCTCATTCTTGCAATTGAATCAATAGTCTGCGTTACAAGCAGTGTTTTTAGTCCCATTCTTGCACAAGCCAGACACGCTTCAGTTCCGGCATGTCCGCCACCAATTACAGCAACATCAAAAGAATCATAAAAAGCCATGTCAAAAATTATATTGAATTGCCCTTTTTAGCACAATCTTTGAACTTTTTTAAGCCTTTACGGGCACCCCGGCGCAAAGCGCCGGCCGGGCTATCCGTGGTTCCGGCGTCTTACGCGCCTTCAGTGCTGCGCACCCGCTTACGCGGCCACTACTATCCCTGGTGCATTTAACAAAATTAATTGCACTTTTTTTTAATTTCCAATGTAACCATTTTATTCTTCATTGTTTATATTTACGAAAGTGCTCATAACACTTTACATTGCAAAACTCCTTACTTTTTTAGGCACCAGCTCTTCCTCCGTGAACTGGTGCCTTCTTTTTTTGTAAAACCAACAGATTTTATTCAATTTTTATTCATTTTTTTACAAATTCTGACCACGGTATTTTTCAAATCATAAAAACTAATAAAGATTCTTTTCGATTTTTAAGATTTTTTTATAAAATATTCTCAAAACTTCTTTTTGCTTAAAAACGATGTCGTAATAATTCAAAATTTTATAAGTTTTAGCAGTTATATTACTTTCATCTGAGAAGAAAGTTTATACAAAAAGTGAGGTGTTATTTATGAAAGTAACCAAAATTTTAATGTCGGCAGCACTTATTTCTGCCACAGCAATGATGATGTCTTGTGCAGACTTAACCAGTGACGATTCTGAAAGCTCAGCTTCTTCTAGCCGTGCGGCTTCTTCTGGAACAACTTATTCAGTTTCGACAGCATCAGATCTTTACACAGCTGCAAACAAGGTAAATGCAGGCGACACTATCAAATTAACGGCAAACATTACATTAACAAAACAGCTTCAGCTTTTAAGAAGCGGTTCTTCCAGCAATGTAATTACTTTTAACGGAAACGGCAAAACACTCACCTGTTCTTCTTTTAGCGGATGGGGCGTAAAAGTAAACGGTTCATACTGGACAATTAAAAACCTTACAGTAACAAAAGCACAGGACTGCGGAATGGTACTTCAGTCTGGCGGAAACAACCGTGTTGAATACTGCAAATTTACATACAATGGCGACACAGGCTTACAGGTTTACAATTCTGCACACGATGTAACAGTTACCGGCTGCGAATCTTACTACAACTACGATTCTGCAACTGGTGGCGAAAATGCAGACGGTTTTGCAGCAAAACTTTCCGGCGGAAAAAACATTAAATTCAATAAATGTATTGCAAAATACAATTCAGACGACGGCTGGGACCTTTACAGTCAGCCATACCAGGTTACTTTGAACCAGTGTACAGCTTCTTATAACGGTTATATCAATTCGTCATTACAGACAACTTCTGACGGAGACGGAAACGGCTTTAAACTTGGTTCAAAATACAAGAACGTATCACACAGGGTTTTAAGCTGCACATCAACTTATAACCTTAAATACGGAATCGACGCAAACGGCAACACAGCAAAACAGACAATCACAGGCTGCACTGTAAAAAACAACGTAGAAGGACAGATTTCTAGCCGCACAAGCTACTAATTCAAATTGTAAAAAAAGAATTTAACTTCAGCTTTCTCCCGTGTTTAATTCACGGGAGTTTTTTTTGCCATACACAAAGCACGGTCAATCCAGCAAACAACAAATACAACAAGCCACAGACTAAGAACATTTAAAAAACGCGATTTTACGCTACAACCTACTTTCCAAACAAATCTGAATGAGTGCCGGTTCTCGAAAGCTCAAGGATAAGAATGTCGTCTTTAATCTGATAAATCAAAAGCCAGTCAGGTTTTATGTGACACTCCCAATGATTAGCCCAGTTTCCTTCAAGAACATGGTCGTGGTATTTTTCGTCCAGAGGAACGTCGTTTGCGAGCTTATCAACAATTTCTGCAAATAAGTTCAAATCATAATGCCGTTTTACGACTTTTTTCATGTCCTTTTTCATTGCGGAAGTAAATTTTACTTCATATTTTGTCTTTTCTTTTGAAAATTCCATTATTTCAACAAAGCCTCCATCAAATCATGAACATTGTCGTATCCCTTAACATTCGGGTCGTTTGCAATGCGGTCACCTTCCTTCATTGCCTTAATGGTCTTGCGGTTTGGACGGTCAACAGCAATTTCAAACGGAATGCGACCTTCGCGAATAACCTGCTTAGTAAAAACATTGTAAAGCCCGGAAACAGTCATTCC